>JAEDHZ010000114.1 GCA_016292705.1 Clostridiaceae bacterium | reverse complement strand
ATTCAGAGATTTCATAGCTTTGTTTTTTGATTTCCTTTTTCTTCGCTGAATGCGGCAAAAAAATCAGAACTCAATTTTTCCTTTGATTCCGAACAGGGCGAGTGTTCTTGCGCATTCGTTCAGCGGAAGTCCCATGACGGTGAAGTAATCACCGTCAATTCTTTTAACAAGCATACTTCCGAGTCCCTGGATGCCATAGGCTCCGGCCTTGTCCCGAGGCTCGTTTGTTGCAATGTATGAGCGTATAGTTTCGTCCGAAAGGGGATAAAACTCAACCTTTGTGCATGAAACAAAGCTTTCGCTTTTTTCTCCGTCGGTGATGTATACTCCGGTGTAGACCTCATGTTCTCTGCCGGAAAGACTTTTGAGCATTGCAAAGGCTTCCTCATCGCTTTCCGGCTTTCCGAGTATTGTTCCGTCAAGGGCAACAACGGTGTCACAGCCGAGGACAACCGCTCCTTTGTTCTTCTCCGAAACAAAAAGCGCTTTCCGCTTTGCAAGCTCATGAACTGCCGCTTCGGCGTTTGTTGAGTTTTCAAGCGTTTCATCGGCGTCTGAGGGAACAACCTCAAACCGGTATCCGGCGAGAGTGAGCAGTTCCCGTCTGCGCGGGGAATTTGAAGCTGCAATGAATCTTTTCATATCTTACCCTCCGAAAGCAGCTTTTCCGTTTTGAGAACAAGGGCAACGGTTTTGCTGTCCGCAATTTCGCCGTTCATAACAAGCTTCACGGCTTCAGCGAGCGGAATTTCCTCAACGGTCAGGAACTCTCCATCGTCAAGGTTTTGTTTTGTTTTTCTTAGCCCTTTTGCAAAGTAAAGGTGAATGATTTCGGAGCAGTAGGCAACTGTCGGATAGATTTCACCCATCGGGATAACGCTTTCGGCTGTTACCCCACATTCCTCCTCAAGCTCACGGATGCCGGCGGCGAGGGGATCTTCGCCTTTTTCAAGCTTTCCTGCCGGAAGTTCAAGAAGAACTCTGCCGTAAGGATAGCGGAACTGGCGGACAAACAAAAGCCCTCCGTTTTCCGTCAGTGCGGCAACGCAGACACCGCCGTGGTGCTCAACAAGCTCGCGGTGAGTTGATTTTCCGTCCGGAAGAACAACGGTGTCGTTATAAACATTGATTATTCTGCCCTCAAAAACGGTTTCACGGGCGGTTCGTTTTTCAAAAAGTTCCATTTCTTTGTCTCCATTCGGAATATTTCAGACAGACTTACGAATATAAATCTGTCAGATGACGGCGTGAAGTCACGCTGTGATTTGTATTTTCATTAAGACTGAAAGTGTACAGGCATTAAGCCTTATGGGCTACAACCAGAAGTGTGTTATAACTTGCAAACCGTTGCAGTCGGAAAGGCAGTAATCAATCTGAAGGTTTGGGATGTGTTTATATGTGTAATGAAAACAGCGAAGTTTATTTTGACTATGAATGCAGCAAGAGAATGGTTGAAAAGCTGACCCGGGAGTTTTCGTTCCTTGAAATTGATGTTGTTGGGCGCACCTGTCTCGGCCGTGCGATTTTTTCGCTTTCTGTCGGAAACAGGCGAAACTGCGTTTTGCTCGCCGGTGGCTTCCACGGTTCGGAGTGGCTGACCTGCCTTGCTCTTTTTCGCTTTGCAAAAAGGCTTTGCAGCAGTATTGAAACAAAAAGCCTGCTTTGCTCCGTGGATGTTTCAAGGGCTTTCAAAGAGCTTGGAGTGGTGATAATACCCTGCGTTAATCCGGACGGAGTTGAAATTGCCGTCCACGGGCCGGCAGGGGCACGCAGCGCAAGAAGCTTTGTTGAAAGCCTGGGCTGCCCGGATTATAAAAAGTGGAACGCAAACGCAATGGGAGTTGATATCAACCACAACTTCAATGCCGGCTGGGAAGTACTGCGTCAAATGGAAGAGGAGCAGGGTATCAAAGGACCTGCTCCCCGTCAGTTCGGAGGTTTTCGTGCGGAGAGTGAAAGCGAAACAAAGGCACTAACAAGGCTTTGCCGCCTTACTCCTTTCCGCCAGGCAATGGCTGTCCATTCCCAGGGGGAGGAGCTGTATTGGCAGTACGGAGACGAAACGCCCGAGCAGGCATACATGATGGCAAAGATACTTGCAGATTCCTGTTCATACCGCCTTGTTGAAAATGCCGGCCTTGCATCGCACGGGGGGTTCAAGGACTGGTTCATAAGCGAGTTTTTCCGCCCCGCATTCACTCTTGAAATCGGAAAGGGCGAAAATCCGCTGCCCGTTTGTGACCTTGACTCAATCTACAGTCAGATTGAGGAAACTTTCACTATTTTCACACTTATGTGATCAATTGATAAAAGGATAATTAAAGCAATTTGTCCTTTTCAACGGCGGCATTAACTGCTGCCGCAACAGCCGATTCAAAGCCGTCTTTCTTCAAGGAAAGAACGCCTTCGATTGTTGTTCCGCCCGGTGAGCAGACTCTGTCCGTCAGCTCCATCGGGTGTTCCTTTGTTTCAAGAATCATTTTTGCACTGCCGAGCACAGCCTGGGCGCAGATTTCAAGCGCCTGAGCTTTGGGCATTCCGTTTTTGACCGCCGCCCGTGCCATTGCGTCAATGAACATATAGGCGAATGCAGGCGAGGAACCGCCGATTACGCCGAAAAGGGGAAACATGTTTTCCGAAAGCGCAACAGCGGTGCCGAATGAACGGCACATTTTTTCAACGAACGCAACATCTTCTGCTGTTGCGTTTTTGTTCGGGCAAAAAGCACTGACTGCCGCACCGACAGTTGCATTGATGTTCGGCATAACACGGACAAGGCGGACGCAAGCGTTCAGCCTTTCCTCAAAAAACGAGAGCGGCTTTCCGGCTGCTATTGAAATAACAAGCGGTTCTTTTTCATTGATAACATCTTTGAGCGGTTCGATTACTGTTGCCAGCATATTCGGTTTGACGGAAAGGACAACTCTTTCGCAGTTTTCGGCAAGCTCTTTGGCGCTTGCAAAAACTCTGAGCCCGAATTTTTCAAAAAGCGTTTCGGTCTTTTCGGCGCAGATGTCAAAAACCGCAATGTCTTCTCCTTTGAGAGTTCCGGATGTAACAAGACCGCTTATCATTGCCGAAGCCATATTTCCGGCACCGATGAACCCTGTCATTATTCTTCAACCTCGTTTTCCTTTTCGTCTTTTTCTTCTTCGGGGATTTCAGATGTGCAGTGCGGACATCTTGTTGCTTCAATGCTGATTTCGCTCATGCAGAACGGGCATTTCTTTGTTGTGGGATCAGCCGGCGTTTCCGGCTTTTTGCCGATTTCGGAAAGTTTGTTCAGTCCCTTGACAAGCAGGAAGATGATGAATGCCATGATGAGGAAGTTGAGAACGGCGGTGATGAATGAGCCGTAATTAAGCGTTGCAAAGCCTGCGTCCTTTGCTGCTTCAGCGGTTGCAAATTCCTGGTCGGTAATTCCGAGAACAACGAACTTGTCTGCAAAGTTGATGCCCTTTGTTGCAAGGGAGATGACGGGCGAAACGATGTCGTTGACAAGGGAATTGACAATCGCCTGGAATGCTCCGCCGATGATAACGCCGACTGCAAGGTCAATAACGCTGCCACGCATGATAAACTTTTTGAATTCACCTATGAATCCTTTGCTTTTTTCTTTCATTTTGTTTAAGCTCCTTCATATTATATTGGTTTGTATTCTAACACAAACACCTCAGGTTTTCAATGGATAAATGAACATTTCACACACCGGTCAAGTCAAAATCGGGGATGAAGTGTTCCCCGGCAGAGTCAAGCTCCTGCAAAAAGACATTTTCAAAGCCGAGGTCTTCAAGAAAGCCGACTGCCTTTTCATATTCACGGCGGGTAATCTTTCTTTGAAGCTCAGGGAATTTTTCAAGCTCGCCGCAGGGCGTGTATTGCGCCATGAGGCTGATATAAGTCTGTGTGCCGAGGTTATCCTTAATCCATTCAAAAATACACTTCGATTGGTTGACATTCTTCGGCAGGACAAGGTGCCGGATTATCAGCCCTTTTTTCATGAGGCCGTTTTCAAAAACATCCTCCGGCTGTTGGCGGCGCATTTCAAGTATTGCCGCCGTTGCGTTTTCAAAGTAATCCGCCGCACCGCAATAACGCAGTGAGCGTTCACGGTCAAAGAATTTGAGATCCGGAAGATAGATGTCAACAAGTCCTTCAAGCTTTCTGAGCGTTCCGGTTTTTTCATAGCCTGAGCAGTTATAAACAACGGGAACAGGGGAGCGGTATTTTTTCAGAACTTCGGAAAGCTTTTCTGCAAACTGGGTTGCGGTAACAAGATTCAGATTGTGTGCGCCGGAGGCTATCAATGAATCAAAGATTTCCGTCAGTCTTTCGTGTGTAATAAGTTTTCCGCTTTTTGCACGGCTGACTTCAAAATTCTGGCAAAAGACACAGCGCAGGTTGCAGCCGGAAAAAAAGACTGCGCCGCTGCCCTTTGTTCCGCTGATTGGCGGCTCTTCCCAAAAATGCTTTGCCGCGCGGGCAACAACAAAATCTTCCCCGACGCCGCAAAAGCCGTGCTTTTTGCTGCGCTCAACCGAGCAGCAGCGAGGGCAGGAGTTGCAAACCATTCTTTTCATCACCTCAAAAAACTATTTTATCACATCCCGGCCAAATTTACCATATAAAATTGACTTTTGCCGCAGCGAAGAATATAATTGGTACAGAAGATTTCCGTGATTTTCTCAAATCGGCAATCGCTTTTGTAATTACTTTTCATGGGGGTTCCTTATGCTTCTTTCAATAGACATCGGAAATACCAATATAACGCTTGGCGCATACCGTGAGGACAAGCTCCTTTTTGTTTCAAGAATGTTCACCGCAAGACACAAAACGAGCGATGAATTTGCGGCTGACCTGCTGAACATTTTCAAGCTTTACGGAGTTGCTGCTTCGGATTTTTCAAAGGTTGTCATGAGTTGCGTTGTTCCGGAAATTGAGGACAGCGTTATCCGTGCAACAAAGATGATAACCGGCAAAAAGCCTGTCATTGTCGGCGCAGAAAACTACGGAAGCTTTGAAATTGATATTCTTCCGGTTTCTGCCGTGGGTGCAGACCTTATCTGCGCCGCAGTTGCCGCAAAGGCGAAGTATCCTTTGCCTTGCCTTGTTGCCGACCTCGGAACGGCAACAAAAATTATTGTTGTTGACAAAAACGGGAAGTTTGCGGGTTGCACAATTTCTCCCGGTGTCAAGATTTCAATGGATGCGCTTGCCGCACGGGCTTCTCTTCTTCCTGCGGTCAGCTTTAAGGCTCCGAAAAAGGCTGTCGGAACAAACACGACTGAGTGTATTCAGTCGGGCGTTGTGTTCGGAACGGCATCAATGCTTGACGGACTTATCAGGCGCATTTCAAATGAGCTTTCGCTCGAAAACGCAACGGTTGTTGCAACCGGAGGCTACAGCAAAGGCATAATTCCCTGCTGCGAGACAGAGATAATCTATGACGAAAACCTGATTTTGGACGGTTTGTGTGAAATAGCCCGGGAAATATAATATGTTTTCCTTTATATAATGTGTTAGGATTTTTAAGGTGATGACTTCAAGTATGATATAATCAGCGCACTTTTCAGGTTCTTCACCAATTTCTTTAATTATCTCAGAG
>JAEDHZ010000113.1 GCA_016292705.1 Clostridiaceae bacterium | reverse complement strand
TAATCCGTTCTCCCCGCTATATTTCGTATGAGCGAGGCTATACGAATATAGGAGCAGGAAAGCTCGGAACATTTATATATATTTCATCGGAAAATTTCAATTCCGATTATTTCAACAGCTTTTCAATCAGGCTTGCCGGAACGGATACCCTTGATCCGTTTTCCGAGGAATATAAAAGCTATGTTGAGCCATTTGTTTCCTATCTCAAATCTATTGAGCAGGAGCGCATAGATATCAGAGTAAACGCAATCAAAGAGAAATATTCAGCCGAAGTTGCCGAGTCGGAAAAGAAGTATGCCGAAGCCAAGTCTGAGGCAGAAACAAAGCTTGCCGAAGGTGAGGCAAAGGTCAGGGAGATTCTTGAACTTGCGAAAAGCGGCGATGAAAAGCTTGCGCAGTATAAAGAGGAGTATAACAGAAAGGCGTCTGAGGCTTCCGCAAGGATTGACCAGAGCAAGCTCCAGCATTCAACCCAGTATAAAAAGTGGGAGGAAAAGCGGGATAAGTACAACGAGGCAAAGGCTGTTGTTGATAAATACTCAAACGCCGAAACTGAATATAATAACGCACTGAATCAGTATAATGTTGCAAATTCTCAGGTTAATAACCTGCTGACAACAGTTACTTACCTTGAAAACCTTGTTGCAACAACCCGTTCCGCAATGACAAAGTTCGATCAGACGCAGGATAACGGAGTCAATGCAATGATTGAACGCTTCAAGGAGTCCGGACTTGTCGGTGTGGAAGTTGATAAAATCATGAGCACCATCAACAGTCTGACCGCTGTGGGAACGGCTGAGGAGATGGCGGCATACATGGAGCCGCAGCTTCAGGAGCTTGAAGCAAAGCTTTCTGCTTCAAAAAAGGAGCTCAGCGACGCAAAAACTCAGCTTGCGGCGAAAAAGGTTGAGCTTGAAAAGGCGGAAGAGCTTGTTAAAACGCTCAAGGAGGTTGAAGCCCAACTCAATGTTGCTCAATCAGAGCTGAAAGAGGCGGAAAAGGAACTCACAAGCGCCAACTATGACATTCAGTTCGGCGAGCTTGAAACTCTTAATCAACTTTCAGACTCCAAAAATCAGATTACTAATTTTGAAACCAATCTTCAGATTGCAAAGGAAAAGGCAAAAACCGTTGAAGCAGATTTTGAAGAGCAAAAGGCAGAAATCAACAAAAAGCTTGAATCCGCAAAGGCTCAGCTTGACGAGGCAAAAAGCTTCCTGCTGAATCTTGACAGCGGAAAGTGGTATGTTCAGGATCGCAGCGATGCACTGCTCGGATTTGAAGAACTTGAGCAGACCGCCGAGCGTACTGCGGCAATTTCAAAGGTTTTTCCGTGGATTTTCTTCCTTGTTGCCGCCCTTGTTTGCCTGAACACAATGACACGCATGGTTGAGGACGACCGCACCCAGCTCGGAACACTCAAGGCTCTCGGTTTTCGCAACGGCGAAATTGTCGGAAAATATCTTGTCTATTCCCTTGCTGCAAGCGCAGTCGGCGCATTCGGCGGAACAATGCTCGGCTTTGCCCTTTTCCCGTATGCCATCACAAAGGCATATTCTATTCTCTTTGCCCTTCCGGCCGTTGATGTGAAATACCGAATCGCAATTGCCTTGCCCGCAATGGCAATTTCAATCGGCGCAACAGTTCTTTCCTCCTATCTTGCCTGTTACCGCAGTCTGAAAACGAGTGCCTCGTTCCTTATGAGACCCAAGGCGCCCAAGGGCGGAAAGCGGATTTTTCTTGAAAAGTTCCCGTCATTCTGGAAAGGGCTCAGTTTCACAACAAAGGTTACTTTCCGAAATGTTTTCCGGAACAAAAAACGCTTCGTTATGGCTGTTTTCGGTGTAATGGGCTGCACGGCACTCATGGTTGCCGCTTTCGGTCTGCAAAACTCAATCAACACAATGCTCGAAAGGCAGTTTGCTGAAAGCAACAGCATTGTTGCCTATGATATGCAGGTTGTTCTCAACGGCTCTTATGACACAACGATTACCGTTCCGGACGCACAGAACACGGTTGCCGCAAGGTCGGAAATTTCCGCTTCAACGCTCAATTATATGAAGGTTACAAACACCGGAAGCACCAACAGCGATAAGCGCCTTGAAACCTATGTCATGGTTCCGGAAAATGCGGAAATGCTCACGAACTATTTAAGACTCAGGGATGCAAAAAGCGGACAGCAGCTTTCCCTGATGCAAAACGGCGCAGTCATCACCGAAAAGCTTGCAAAATCGCTCGGCATTTCCGTCGGAGACAATATCAATGTTTTCATCAGCGATTCCTATGTTGTTCAGGTGCCTGTTGCCGCCGTTGCGGAAAACTATGTGTTCCATTATGTGTTCATGACGAAAGATGTTTACCGTGCACTTTTCGGCTCAAATCCGGGTTACAACTATATCATGGCAAACTTCAGTGCTCCTCTTTCCGGAACGCAAAAGGAACAGCTTTCAAAGGAACTGATGAGTGAATACGACATCACGGCGGTTTCCTATTCCGATGAAGCACAGCAGACTTTTGTGCATATTCTGGATTCTTTGAGATATGTTGTAATTATTCTTGTTGTCTGCGCCGGCTTGCTTTCGTTCATCGTTCTGTATAACCTTTCCTCAATCAATATCAACGAGCGAATAAAGGAGATTGCAACCATAAAGGTTCTCGGCTTCAGGAAACGGGAAGTCACTGCCTATATCTTCAGGGAAAACCTCATGCTGAGCGTTTTCGGAACGGTGCTCGGCTTGTTCCTCGGAATCGCCCTGCATCGGATGATAATTGCAGTCGGCGAGGTTGACATTCTCATGTTCGCAAGGAATGTCGGCTTCATGAGCTTCGTTTTTTCTGCGGTGCTTTCAATGGCATTTTCGCTTTGCGTGAACATTGTTCTCAGACGCAAACTTGAACGGGTCGATATTGTTGAAGCACTGAAATCAATCGAATAAAGGTAATGGCATAGTTCCTGCTCTGTTTAGCTTCTCAGATTATTTGAACCCCGGTGTTTTCAATGCTGTGAACGGGTAGCCTATGAATAATCGGATGGAACAAAATACGGCGGATTCTGTAGTCCGATAATCAACGATTACCGGACTTATATCACACCTTGTCCGGCTATAACAAGGATTCAATGTGATTTTTCGTGTACTGTTTGTAGCCGGAAAGGCTGAGGTAATTTATATGAACATCAAAATGGACGGCTGTTTTGACCTTGTTGCTCTCGGTGAAGTCATGCTGCGCTTTGATCCGGGCGAAAACCGTGTGAGGAATGCGCGCTCCTTTACCGTCTGGGAGGGCGGGGGAGAGTATAATGTTGCAAGAGCGCTTTCAAAGTGCTTCCGGATGAAGACGGCTGTTGCAACCGCACTTTGCGAAAACGACATCGGTTTTCTTGTTGAAGACCTTATCATGCAGGGGGGCGTTGACACCTCGCTGATTCAGTGGAAACCGTTTGACAAAATCGGAAAAAGCTGCCGCAACGGATTGAACTTTGTTGAACGGGGCTTTGGCCTCAGGGGAGCAAAAGGCACCTCTGACAGGGGGAACACCGCTGTTTCACAGATAAAAGAGGGCGATTTTGATTGGGACTCGCTCTTTTCAAATGGTGTTCGTGTGTTTCATACCGGAGGAATTTTCTGCGCCCTTTCCGCAAGCACGGCAAAGGCAGCTCTTGAAGCGGTAAGGAAAGCCAAGGAGCACGGCACATTTGTCTCGTTTGACTTCAACTTCCGTCCGTCGCTCTGGGCGTGTCTTGAAAATGCTAAGGAAGTCAGGAAAACAATCGGTGAAATTCTCAGATATACGGATGTCGTTTTCGGAAACGAGTTTGACTTTGTCAATGTCCTCGGCTTTGAAAGCGAAAAAGGCGCCGACCTTGATGTCCATGATGATGACCGCTATCTGAGGTTCATGAATAAAGTTGGCGAAGAATATCCGAATATAAAGCTCATTGCAACAACTGTAAGGACGGTTCATTCGGCGTCATGCAACAGTCTTCGTGCCGTTTGCGTCAGTGACAAAAAGCTCGTTTTGTCCGGAAGCTTTGAAAAGCTCGATGTGCTTGACCGAATCGGAAGCGGAGACAGCTTTGCTTCAGGGTTTTTGTTCTCCTTGCTTTCCGGAAAGGATGTTGAGTCTGCGCTTTCGTTTGCCCTTGCCAATGCGGCGTTTGCAATGACAACGCCGGGTGATACATCAATGGCAACTGAGGCAGACATTGAAAATATTGTCAGCAAAAAAACTGCAAAGGTAGTGAGATAAAAAATGCTCGTTAATATGAAAGATCTGCTTCTTGACGCACAGGAGCGCAATTATGCAGTCGGCTCATTCAGCGTTGCAAACATGGAAATGGTTCTCGGCGTGATAAAGGCGGCAAATGAAACCCGCTCGCCGATAATTCTCCAGATTGCCGAGGTGCGGTTGAATCATTCGCCCCTTGCGCTCATTGGACCGCTGATGGTTGCGGCGGCAGAGGAAGCAAGCGTTCCCGTTGCTGTTCATCTTGACCACGGAAAAACACCGTGCTGCATTGAGCAGGCACTTGATATCGGCTTTACCTCGGTGATGTTTGACGGCTCACATCTGCCCGTTGAGGAAAACATTGAAATCACCAAGGGTATTGTTGAAGTTGCAAGGGAATACGGCGCCGCCGTTGAGGCTGAAATCGGCTGTGTCGGCGGAAGTGAGGACGGAAGCGAGGACATTGCAATAAATTGCACATCTCCCGAGCAGGCAAAGCGTTTTGCAGAAGAAACCGGGGTTGACGCTCTTGCAATCGCAATCGGAAATGCCCACGGAAACTATAAAGAGGAGCCCAAGCTGCGTTTTGATATCCTTGAAAAGGTCAGAGAGCTTGTTTCTGTTCCGCTTGTGCTTCACGGAGGAACCGGAATCAGCGAAAAGGATTTTATCCGCTGTCACCAAAGCGGAATAAAAAAGATTAACATTGCAACCGCCACCTTTGATTCGGTTGAACGCTCCGTGCGTGAAAGCTATGAAAAAGGTGCAATCAAAGGCTACTATGATCTTCATCAGGCTGAGATTGACGGTGCATATAAAAACGCAAAAAGACACATGGAAATTTTTGATTCGGTCAACAAGGCCGATGACATAAATTTATATTAAAGGAGAAAGAACAATGAAATATGTTGAATTTGATCAGAGCCGCCCTTTGGATGTTATCCCCATCGGAAGAATTGCAATTGACTTTAACCCAACGGACATGAACCGTCCGCTTTCGGAAAGCTGCAATTTCAACAAGTATGTCGGCGGTTCACCGGCGAACATTGCTGTCGGACTTGCAAGGCTCGGCAAAAAGGTCGGATTTATCGGAAAGGTCTCCGATGATCAGCACGGCGATTTTGTTGTCAATTACTTCAAAAACGACGGGATAGACACCTCGAATGTTGTCCGTGCAAAGAACGGCGAAAAAATCGGTCTGACTTTCACGGAGATAAAAAGCCCCACGGAAAGCAGTATCCTCATGTACCGTGACGGAATTGCAGATCTCATGCTTGAGCCTGATGAGGTCAGCGAGGACTACATAAAAAGCGCAAAGGCCATTGTGATTTCCGGAACAGCCCTTTCGCAGTCGCCGTCAAGGGAAGCTGTTCTCAAGGCAATGATGCTT
>JAEDHZ010000112.1 GCA_016292705.1 Clostridiaceae bacterium | reverse complement strand
AATAGCAGAAGTATTCTTTTGGGAATCCTTAGTTGTGTTGGGAATGGGTTCGGTAGCCATATGAACCAAGAATTCTGGCAAAGGAGCAATCTTTTTACCCGTAGTAATATTTTTTCCTTTTAACCCCAAAGCACTTGTAAAAGATTCAACAACCGTACCTTTGATTGTTCTTGCAAGGGTGGATTCTTCATCGACATAACCATATGGGGATGGAACGCCAGTTAAAAGGACACTTATTCCGTTAATCCACATCTGTCTTTCGTGATTCTCATCAGAACCGGAAAAACCAAACTGTAATACAATGTTATCAAGATGAATTTCTATTAATTTTTCGTGATTTGAATTTTCGGTAAGAAGTGCTTGAACTATTCCATTGTAAACTTTAATTTTCTTAAGTGGGTATCTTTGAATGCCTTTTGTGTTGCCAAACACTCCTTTGTCGATATAAATAATATTTTGTGTTGTTAAAACTAATTCTCCTGAAAAGGTTGAAAATAAATTTCCTCTTCCAACATTTACTGTCTGATGAACAAGGGATTCATCTGGTGCTAATTGAAGTTTTGCCATATTTATCAAACTCCTTTTTCTCACTCGTTTATATAATATCACAAAAAATTTGCAAATGCAATTACTGAAAAAATTTTCAGGAGTTTATTATAGAACATAATTTTGATGTAGCAAAAATTGTTTTTTGAGGACCACTCATCAAAATGACTTTATTTCTAAAGGTCAAGAATCGACGGATGTTTTAGTAATCTTGTTTTAATAATAATCACACGATTACTCCATAAGTTCAACGATTGCTGCAAAAATCCAACGATTACAATTAGTTTTTTTATCAATAAATCTTCTGAAAAAGCAATTTTTCAGAGGATTTTTTATAAGTTGTATAGAGTTTAGTCATTTTGATTATGTTGATAAACACACGATTTATGTATCCAAGAAAAATGCACAAAAAAATAAGACAGGTAATTGTATCAAAATTACCTGTCTTAATTTGGTTGCGGAGACAGGATTTGAACCTGCAACCTCCGGGTTATGAGCCCGACGAGCTACCGGATTGCTCTACTCCGCGATATATGACTTTTTCAAGTGCTCAATTAGTATAGCCCAAAGCAGCGAAAAAGTCAATACTTTTCTGAAACTTTTTTAATTTTCTCCCGGGTGGAGTTCAGCTTCTCTCTTTCTTGGGATAATCGCTGATTTCAAACTTCTTGCCGATTATTGCCTTATACGCCCTTTCGCAGCTGTTTTTGTCATCATAGGCAAAGAAACGGTCAAGGCGTTCAAGATATTTTTCTGCGTTTTTGCAGTCGTTTTCAACCTCTTTGATTATTGCGTCAACCGTTGAATCCATGTCATAGCAAACGGGACCGAAACCGTCGTTTTCATAGCTGAAATAGCCCTCGTCATAAATCTGACCGGCAAAGAATTCTTCTTTGTCAAACTGTGTGTAAACAACAGGCTTTTTGAGGTAGGCGAAATCAAACAGCACACTTGAATAATCCGTCACCATAAGCGAGGCACGGGCAAAGACATCATTATAATCAACATAGCCGTCATTGACGGAGAAAACATCGTTCTCCTCAAAGTCAACGCTTTGCTTCATGTGTATCGGATGGATGCAGAAAAGCCCTTTATATCCCTTTTCCCTCATTGCCGAAAGCAGACGCTCATTGTTGATGAGACCGTTGTAATATTTAAAATATTCCGTATCTCTGAAGCCATCAAAATAAACGCTTGTGGTGTTTGAATCATAGCTTTCCCTGATTGAGCGGCGCCAGGTTGGAAGAACAAGAACAAGCTTTTCTCTCCTGTCATAAAGGTCATCAAACCGTGTCTGTCCCGTGACGGCAATCTGGGAGGGAGTATAATAATACGGTGCGGTCAAAAAGCTTTCCCTTTCCCGTTGAGAGGAGGCAAAAATCATCTTGAAATTCTTTGAAAAACGGTTGAGCCAACCGGAAAGGTCAGCACAGGCAACGCCGTGCTGCAAGTAGTAATACTCATATGTGAAAAGGTCAACAAGATACTTTCTGTCATAGCCGAACGGGTTGGCGGTGAATTCGCTTGCACCGGACGAGATAATCTTTTCGGCGCAAAGGAAATAGAAAAGGTATTTTTCATCCTCAAAAAAGACAACTTCGCCCTCGCTCTTCAGGCGGTCAACGCATCCGGCGTCCTTGCTGATTGCAAAAATCGGGCGGACATTTTCAAGTCCCTTTCCCTCCCGTTTAATACTGCTGAGATATTTGAAAAGCACCTCGACGTTATCTCCGGCGTTTTGAACACGGTCGGAAATTAGCCAGATTTTTTCATTTCCCTTTGAAAGTGCCTTGTGGCGGCAATAGCGTCTTCTCAATGCGGCAATGTCCTTTTTGCCAAGGCGGCGAAGCTCTTTCTGACACTCCCTTTCAAGCTTTGAAGCAAGCATCAACTTCTGAAACCTTGTTTCAACCTTGCTGATTTTAATCACGGTTCTGTAGCTCTGGATGCAGTAGTTATCAAAAAACTTATATGCGGTTGCAAAGGCATTGGCATTGGGAACAAACTTCTGATAATTCATTCCGAGGCGGCAAGACCGCTTGCCGAAATAAATTATCGGAAAGACCTTGACAACATCGTCCTTGTTTTCAAATTCGGGTATTATCATATCGCATGAGAAGCGGCGGAACTTTTCGCCCTCCTCAAAACAGGTGGCAGATTTTGTGTGAGCAAAGCTTTCAACCTTTGCTTTAACAGGCTCTCCTTTGATTCTGAACGCAAGGCGGACTTTTTTTGAAGTAGTTTCGTAAACCCAATTTTCAATCAGTCCCTCAATATGAAGCTTGTTTTTCTTAATATTTATGAAACTGATATGGCAGACATATTTGCTCCTTGCAAACTCTTCAAACAAAACATCATTGAACCATAATGCTTTTTCTTTATACCGAAGTTCTTTTTCAATTTCGTCGTTGTTATACTTGATTCTCAGCGCAGTGAGCTTTTTGAGCGGCTGCGGATGAACCTCGTTATCAAGAATAACCTTATCGTCGATATATGAAAGCACCTTTGCGCAAAGCTTTCGGAATTCTTCCATTTCCTCCTCACTCAGCCAGCGATACGCCTGGGAGGTGAGATTCCACGCAAAGTCATAGTAAACAACATTCTGAATATACGGAAGAACAGCTCCGAACTTTTCAATCGACTTTCCGATGAGATTGAGGTGATAGTCGTTGATTCTGTCAATATAATAATACTTTGAAAAATTGAGCGTCTGAACGGCAGAGGTTCCGGCGGCACGCTTGCGGTAATAATAGGTTGTTCCGCGGACAAAGGCAACTTTCATCTTCTCCATAATTACGGAGTTGACAAAAAGCGCATCCTCGCCGAGCTTCAGACCGACAACAAAGCGTTGATTCTTCACCGCTTCCGCTTTGAAGAACGAGGAGGCAACCTGAACAACAACATTTTTGCATTCTTCTTCGTCACGCAGGTCGGCAATTCTTGTTCCGCCAGACATTCTGAAGTTTGCAACATGGGCACGGGAAACAGCCTCGAAAAGATATATTGAGGTGGTTGCAACATCAACCTCATCATAGTGTTCCTCAAAGAAATCATATATCAATTCAAATGTATTCTTTGACCAGATGTCATCAGAATCAAGGAAGTTGACATACTTTCCCTCAACATAGTCAAGACCGTTGTTCCTTGCGGCGCTTACGCCGGCATTTTCCTGCTCGATATAGACAATATTATCGGGATACAACTCCTTGTATTTACGGCATATCCGGGCGCTGTCATCCGGCGAACCGTCATTGACAAGAATGAGCTGCACATTCTTTTGGAAACCGATTGTCTGATTAACGAGAGAAAGAATACTTTCTTCAAGATATTCTTCAACATTATAGACCGGCATAACCACGGAGAATTTGTACTTATAATTCATTTTTAATCCCTCTGAAATGATATATGAAAGCAAAAAACTACGGAGTATATGATACTACAAATCAAGAAAAAGTCAATGAAATCGGTGAACATGTCACCGATTATTAAAAAATATTTACACTTTTATGACATTATCGGTTGCAATGGATTTTACGAAAACATTGCAACGGCAATCAAATGGCAGCAGAGAAAAAACAACCGTCCTCACCGGAAATCAAGTGAAAAACAATGGCAGACACGAAAGTGCCTACCATTCATAAGTCAACAGTTTTTTAGCTGCTCTTTAACATTGCTCTTTGAACACCGGTTCATTACTCGGTTGTCGGTTCAGGCTCCGCCCAGACGGTCAGGGTGACGGTTGTTCCCTTTTCAAACTCAAGTCCGGCAACGAGCGACATTATGCAGACCGTTCCGGCAACTCTTGTTCCGTTGTTTTTCTTTGTTACCTTTTGAACTTTGAAACCGTCCTTTGTGAGAATGTCGGCGGCTTCGTCATAACTCATGCCTATAACATCCCTGAGAACAACATAGGGCTTTCCGCTGCTGACAACAACGGTAATCTTCGTTCCCTTTTCAACGGTCTCACCTGCCGCAATGCTCTGGGATATTATTGAATTCTTTTCAATTTCATCGCTCGTCTCAAAGGAAAACTCAATTTCAAAATTTCTGTTGAAGGTTTCGCTGTTTAAAATGTCACGATATGTCAGCTGCGTGAAATCGGCAACCTTGACATACTCAACGGGACCGTTGCTCGTTGTCTCTGTTGTTTCGGCCGCCGGGCCTTCGGTATCTGACGAATGAGTCTGAGCGTTCATCGGCAAAAACGAAATTCCGGAAAGCGCAGAGTTGATGAAAGGTACTTCAAAGTACTTATACAAAACAGTCGTGTATGCCGTTATAAAAACCATTGCAGCAACAAGCAGAACCGTCGTCATAATCTTAAAGGTCAGAACTGCGTCGGATTCCTGCTTTTTTTCCGCAACCGGGGCAGCCTTTTCGGGTTCAGAGGTCTGCTTTGCGGAATTTTCATCTTCCTTCAAAGCCTCTGCACCGTTGACGGGAGTGTTGGGCGCCGTTTCAGCAGGTTCAGGATAAAGCAGGTTGCAAAGTGCATCAACGGACTGTATTCTGCTGTCAGGATAGACGCTCAAAGCGGCAAGAATTATGCCCACGGTTTTTTCATCAAGCTGCTTTGCAAATTCATTCGGAATTACCATCATGTCGTTCACTGCACGCTCAGCGGCGCTCTGCGCAGTGATTCCGGTGAACAGCTTATACATCACCGCCATTGACGAATAAACATCGGTATAACTGCCCACCCTCAGTCTTCTGTCGGACAGCTCAAGCGGCGCATAACCCGGCGAGGAAAGGGCGTGAAGCTCAATGATATCGGACTTTGTCTGTTCAATTGAAAAGCCGGAAAGGCGCAGCTTTCCGTCCGCACCCAGAAGCACGGTGTCCGGCGAAACAGCAGCATGAACAACCGAAAGGGAATGGAGCTTTCCGAGCGCAAAAAGAACAGGTCTGAAAGCAGCTTTCACCCTCTGCCAGCTAAGCCTTTCTCCGCCGGATTCAAGATACTCACGAAGCGTTATGCTTTCAATTCTCTCGCAGACACAATATGCAGTTGAATTTTCAAAAAAGATTTCCCTGACATCAAAAAGCGCAGGAGTACCGTTCAGGCTCATGAGAGTTTTCCAAAGCGAAACAAAGCTTTGCAGGCAGGTCCGGTACATTGCGTCATAGCCGAGTCTGACTCTTACACTGCGCTCCCCCTCGCCTCTCACAGCAAGGTTTTTCGGGAAGAATTCATTGATTGTTACGGGACGCAGGGTTTCGGTGTCAATACCTGAGTAAA
>JAEDHZ010000111.1 GCA_016292705.1 Clostridiaceae bacterium | reverse complement strand
TAACTTTGAAGTTCTTTTCATGCAGCCAGTCAAGCAGTGCCTTGTAATCAGGAAACAGTTCCGTATTCCAGCTGTAGCCCGTCCAACCGTGGGATTGAACAATTTCAGTGATTTTTTTGAATGGAAGCCCTTTTTCGTTGCATGATATTACATTTTCTTTTCCGAAGCGTTCAAGAACATCAACCCAGTGCCAGTCCATATCAATTGTTGCAACTGAAATAGGAATATCATTTTCAATGAATTTCTTCATAAGGTCAATGTATTCCTGCTGACTGTAGTCTTTGTATCTGCTCCACCAGTTTCCGAGACAATAGCGCGGAATGAGCGGAACGCTGCCGCAAAGCTTGAAAAATTCCTTGAGACATCCTCTGAAGTCGTTTCCGAAAGCAAAATAGTACTCATCTTTCTGAACTCTTCTGCGTTCCTTCATTGTGCCGTCCTTACACATGATGACTGATTCTGAATCGTCAACAACGGAAACACCGCTTGTGCTCATAAGACCGCTACCGAGTTTGACGCTTCCGTTAATCATATCAAGTGTGCGGTAAGTTCCGCCGAGGTTTCCGTCGGAGAAGTCTGTGACTGTTCTTGAGTCTTTGAGCGTAATGCTTTCTGTTTTGCCTTTTGAAAGGTCAAAAAGCAGGACGGCATCTTTCGTTGCAATCCTGATTTTGTTTCCGTCCTGAGAAAATGAAAACTTCGGTCTGGCAAAATTTCTGCAGACAACGGTCTGCGTTGCTTCATCAGTAAAAATGCGCTTTTTGTCCTTTTCAATACGAAAAATTCTTGAAGATAAAACGGAGAAACGGAAATCGCCCCTCTGAATCATAAATTCATCAGGTGTTCTGCTGTCATAATTATGGGAAAATTTCTCCTTGAAATACGGCGAAAGCTCGCTCATAAAGGGGTCATCCTTTCTTTTTCATGCAAATTGTGGGATTTAACAAAATATACTAAATATAATACAATACATAAGACGCCTTTTCAAGCGCATCAACATTTTTCGGCAAAAACAACCAAAAATATGAAGAATTTTTCTACACTAAAAAGCTTACCTTAGTTGAAATTAAAAAAATATATGTGGAATTTTTTTGCCCGATGTGTTAAAATAACTATTCGTATAAACATAGCTTCGCTTGATTCGGAGGTTACGCTTATTATGAATATTATAATTGTCGGATGCGGAAAGGTTGGTTCTGCTCTTGCGGAACAGCTTGAAACTGAGGGGCACGATATTACCGTTATCGACACCAATCCCGATGCAATTGCACGAGTTACTGAAGTATCCGATGTTATGGGCGTTGAGGGCAACGGAGTTGTCTATTATGTTCAGAAGGAAGCCGGAATTGAATATGCTGATTTGTTTATTGCAATGACCGGTTCGGATGAGCTTAACCTTTTGTGTTGCCTTATTGCAAAAAAGAGTTCTAATTGTCGGACAATTGCCCGTGTTCGCAACCCGGACTATCTGACGGAAAGGGGATTTATCAAGGAGAAACTCGGAATCTCAATGATTATCAATCCCGAACTTGAAGCGGCAAACGAAATTTCACGCCTTTTCACAATTCCGTCTGCAATTTCAGTTGATACCTTTGCTCGCGGACGCATTGAACTGCTTGAAACGATGCTGCCCGTCGGTTCACCAATTGCCGGATCTCCGATAAAATCCGCTATCGGTCGTCTTGCGGGAAAAATCCTGATTTGTGCCATTGAACGCTGCGGTGATGTAATAATTCCCACAGGAGATACCGTCTTGCTTGAGGGAGATAAGATCTCTTTCATCACTACTCACAAGGAGGCGGGTTCATTTTTCAAAAAAGCCGGGATTGCAAAGAATCACATTAAGACAATTGTTATTGTAGGCGGCGGAAAAATTTCATACTATCTTGCAAAGAAGCTTCATGAATACGGTTTCAGAGTCAAAATTATTGAAAAGAACCGTAAACACTGTGAGTTTCTCAATTCAATACTGCCGAGCGATGTTGTTATTATCAACGGAGACGGAAGCGACCAGCGCCTTTTGCTTGAGGAGGGTATTGCCGATGCCGACGGTTTTGCCTCAATAACTGATTTTGATGAGGAGAACATAATGCTTTCGCTTTATGTTGAATCAAACTTCAAGGCAAAAACGGTCACAAAGATAAATAAACTTAATTTCGAGGGTATAATTGACCGCCTTTCTCTTGGTTCCGTAGTTTATCCTAAGTACATTACATCAGAGATGATTTTGAGCTATGTCAGGGCACTTGAAAATTCAACAGGTTCCGGTGTTCAGACGCTCTATAACATTGTCGGCGGCAAGGTTCAGGCACTTGAATTTGCCGTCAGGAACGAAAGCAAGGCTGTTGGTACTCCTCTTTGCGATCTTGATATCAAAAAGGGCATCCTCCTTTGCTGCATCAGCCGAAACGGAAAAATCATTATCCCCTCCGGTCAGGACTGCATTCAGGTGGGGGACAGTGTCATTGTTGTCACTACCAACCACGGACTCAACGACTTAAAGGATATTGTAAGGTAAGGTATTATGAACGGTTTTATGATTCTTTATCTGCTGGGGCTGGTTTTTCTCATTCAGTCCGGCTGTCTGCTTTTGCCTGTTTCCGTCGGGCTGTTTTACGGCGAAGAGGAATGGAAGGTATATGCCCTGGTTTCAGCCGTTTCGTTTATTATCGGATTGTTGCTTGCATTCAGAAAGCCGAAAAAGAATGTATTCTATGCAAAAGAAGGCTTTCTCACGGTTGCTCTTTCATGGATTGTTCTCAGCCTGTGCGGAGCTGTTCCGTTTCGCCTTACCGGTGAGATACCGCATTACATTGATGCAGTTTTTGAAACAGCGAGCGGCTTCACAACAACAGGCGCAAGTATTCTGACAAATGTTGAAGCCCTTTCCCAGACATCGCTTTTTTGGCGCAGCTTTACCCATTGGATCGGCGGAATGGGCGTTCTTGTTTTCCTGCTTGCCGTTGTTCCGCTTGCCGGTGGACACACTATGCAGCTCATGCGAGCGGAGAGTCCGGGTCCCTCAGTCGGAAAATTTGTTCCGAAAGTCCGTCAGACGGCATTCATTTTGTATTCAATCTATTTTGCAATGACGATTCTTGAAATTGTTCTTCTGCTTGCCGGCGGAATGCCGTGGTTTGATTCAATCTGCACAGCATTCGGAACGGCCGGTACCGGCGGCTTCTCTGTCAAAAACGCAAGCATAGGCTTTTATCAGAGCAATTATCTTCAAGCGGTTGTTACCGTTTTCATGATTCTTTTTGCAGTCAATTTTTCTGTTTATTATCTTCTGCTTTCAAAAAGGTTCAGGCAGGCACTCAAAAACGAGGAGCTTCTTTGTTTCCTGGGAATCATTGCGGTTGCTGTTTTGTGCATTACATTCAATATTAAGGACGAGTTTTACGGCGGAGATTTCTATGACGCTTTTCATCATTCGGCGTTCTCTGTGGCTTCAATAATTTCCACAACGGGCTATGGAACTGCGGACTTTGCAAAATGGCCTCAGCTTTCACAGTATATCCTGTTTGTGCTTATGTTTGTCGGAGCCTGTGCGGGAAGTACGGGCGGCGGCCTCAAGGTTTCAAGGATAGTTTTGTTATTCAAGAGTAGTGTACGGGAGGTTTTAACAATTCTTCATCCCCGTTCCGTCAGAGCTGTAAAGCTTGACGGAAAGCGTGTTGATTCCGCAATCATCAAAAACACTGCTTCGTTGTTTGTAATCAGCATAATTGTGTATGTTTTTTCGGTTTTTATTGTCAGCCTGGATGGTTTTGATATGGCAACCTCGCTGACTGCTGTTGCCGCAACAATGAATAATATCGGACCCGGTCTCTCACTCGTTGGTCCGACCGGTAATTATGCGGCGTTTTCGGGTGTTTCAAAGGTCGTTTTGATTTTTGATATGCTTGCAGGTCGACTTGAGTATTTTCCGATGATAGTTTTGTTCAGCCCTTCGTTGTGGAAGGATGGCTTTTTTGCTATGAGAAAGAGCCTGCAATCAAAATAACATAGTAATAATCCGCCGGTAAGATGTGCGGTTTTAATAGGAGATATTATATGGAAGAAAAAAATTATGTTCCGAAAAAAGAATCTATGACCTATGCTATCGCAGCTCTCGGTCAGGGTCTGGTTTACAGCTGTATGTCAAGCTACATAACCGACTTTTACATGAATGTCCTTGCACTCAACGCATGGTTTGTCATTATGCTGATGCTCCTTGCGCGTGTCTGGGACGCAGTCAATGATCCGCTCATGGGTATGATCGTTGACCGTCACACCTCGCGCTGGGGAAGAATGAGGCATTATCCGGTTATTACGGCTATTCCCATTGCTGTTCTCACCATTCTTATGTTCATCCGCCCGATTGGTTTTGCCGCCGGAGACCAGTCAACGCTCATGTATATTTATGTTGCCGTTGTTTATACGCTCTGGGGTATGATTTACACATCGAGCGATGTTCCGTTCTGGAGCCTTCCTAATGTTATGACACCGAATCCGGCGGAAAGGGGAACCATCATTTCCTACGGACGCACCGTGGGAGGAATCGGTTCTGCGGTTACGGTTGCACTTCCTATTATTGTCGGTTACTTCATTTCAAGCAGTGAAAAGAAGTACGCAATAATGGCAATTTCAATGTCCGTCATAGGTATGCCTCTGTTTTGCCTTTCCTCTTTCAATGTTAAGGAGCGTGTCAAGCACCCGAATGCAACAAAGCGTGCTGCGGGTGAACCGTCAACTCTTTCAAGAATCTTTCATTGTAAGCCATTGATGCTTGTTGTCCTTTCGGGTATTCTCTCATTCGGCAGGTATATGCTTCAGTCAGCTGCTGCCCATGTTGCACGCTACGGCGGATTTTATGTCGGCGGTGATCTTGCCACTGCAACAGCCGAAGAGTTCAGCAAGAACATGTCGTCTATTCAGCTTGTTATCCAGATCTGCGCTGCAGTCGGAATGTTCGGCGCAATGATATTTATGCCGAAGCTTTTCAAAAAGTTTGAGTACAGAACGCTTATGATTGTCTCTTGCCTTGCAGGCTTTGCAGCAAGCGTGATCACTCTTATCGTAGGCTGGTTCACAAAGAATCTGTTCCTCTGCATTCCGTTCATGATTGTTTCAAGTATACCTCTCGGCGTTATTAATGTTGTTTCCGGCGCAATGGTCTGCGACTGCATTGACTTCATGGAGTGGAAGACCGGCTATAGAGACAACGCTCTCGGCTCTGCGTGCCAGTCTTTTGTGAACAAGCTCGGCAATGCCATTGCAACCGTTGTTATCATCGGAATGTATATTCTTGTCAATATTGATCCTCAGAAGCTTAATGTCGGTGATGCAAACGCAGCTCTTGAGATTGCAAGGTCAATGACAGCTTCGCAGAACTTTGCAATGTATGCCCTCGTTTCGATAATTCCGGGCATCAGCCTTATCCTTTGCGCAATCCCGATGTTCTTCTATGACATTGTCGGTGACAAGAAAAAGAAGATAAATGAAGATCTCAAGATTATGAGATCTGAGCGCGGTGTTGAGATTACCGAATAATCTTTGAAAAGACAGCGAAACACATAATCCTAACCTTTTGATGGATTTGATGTTTCGCTGTTTTTTTCACATGTTGATAGCTGTTTAAAGATAAACCTCCCTGAAAACGGCATTTACCGATTTCAGGGAGGTGAAATGTCAGAGTTTTAGCTTCAGCATTAATTGCTGTTAATTATCAGCCGATTCTGTGACCGTCAGTTATCTTAATTTTTCCGACAACGGGAGCCTTGATTTCGCCAACAAATGTGTCTTCTTCAAAAG
>JAEDHZ010000110.1 GCA_016292705.1 Clostridiaceae bacterium | reverse complement strand
CATTGGCTTAACAGCAAAGTCTGTGTCATCAATTACTGTAGTATACATGTTCTCTTTATAATGATCCCAGTGGCCGGAGCGCTCCCAAAGAGCACGGTTAAGCATCATCGGGGTGCTGATTTCAACATAGCCGTACTTTTTGTGAACCTGACGCCAATACTCAATTAGAGTGTTGCGCAAAAGCATTCCTTTTGGAAGGAAAAACGGGAATCCGGGGCCTTCTTCGAGCAACATAAACAAACCGAGTTCTTTGCCGAGTTTTCTGTGATCACGTTTTTTTGCTTCCTCAATCATCTGGAGATAATTCTCAAGGTCTGAAGCTTTTGTGAACGCAGTACCATAAATTCGCTGAAGCATCTTGTTCTTTGAGTCACCACGCCAATATGCACCGGTGCAGCTTGTCAGCTTGAAAGCCTTGATTCTGCCGGTGTCGGGAATGTGCGGTCCGGCGCAAAGCTCTTCAAACTCGCCCTGACGATAGAAGGATATCTTTTCGCCCTTGTCGGCGTGCTCTTTTATGAGTTCAATTTTATACGGCTCATTTCTGCTTTCCATAAGCGCAATCGCTTCATCGGGATCAAGTTCAAACTTTTCAAGTGGCAACGCTTCTTTGATGATTTTCTTCATCTCTTTTTCAATTTCTTCAAGAACTTCCGGAGTGAAAGTTACATCTGAATCGAAATCATAGTAAAATCCGTTGTCGATTGAAGGACCGATGGCAAGTTTTGTTTCGGGATAAAGGCGTTTGACGGCCTGAGCAAGAACATGGGAACAGGTGTGACGGAAATTTTCTTTGCCCTCTGCGTTGTCAAAGGTAAGAATCTCCACATTGCAATCTTCAGTGAGCGGGGTGCGCAAATCAACCTGATTTCCGTTGACGGTGCATCCGCAAGTTGCTTTGTAAAGACCTGCGCCAAGGCTCTTTGCAATTTCAAGAACGGTAGTGCCGGTTTCAAAATCTTTCACAACACCGTCTTTAAGAGTTACTTTAATCATTGGATTTCATCCTTTCTGATACATAGTTTGATACAAAACAAAAAAGCCTCACCCACAGCAAAAAATGCAAAGGGATGAAGCTGAAAAATTCAGTTCCACGGTTCCACCCGTATTCCGCAAAAAGCGGCACTCTGAAAGACCTTAACGCAGTCAAAACGGTGTGCCTTATCAAATGCCTCGGCACACAGCTCAGGAGGGGTGACTTTTTCTTTTTTCAAAGCTCCGCTTTCAGCCGGGACAGAGCATCTCTTTTTGAAAAAGCTATGAAAAAGCCTTCTCCGTCAAAGCTTTATGTTGGGTTCAACTTTCTTCGCTGTTCATTTTAACAAATGAGTTTACCTTTGTCAAGGAGAAGAATAAAAAAACACAAACTGTTGCTTCGGTTATTTAATGTTCGTTATCTTGATTTTTATTCATGATCTGTGTATAATAAAATGATAAAGATTTGCTCATTCAAGAGGTGTAATATATGAACACGACAGAACTTTGTTTGGAGCTTGCAAAATCAGACGGAACTTCCGGCGCCGAGGCTGCCGCTTGTGATGTTTGCAAAAAACATCTTTCAAAATTCATGGATGTTAAAACAGATACGATCGGATCGCTTGTCGGAACAATCGGCAATGGAAAATTCAGAATTCTTCTGGATGCACATATTGACCGAATAGGTCTTGTTGTCAGAGAAATTGATGAACAGGGCTTTTTGCTCGTTTCAGCCGTCGGTGGAATTGATGCCCGTGTTTTGGTTGGCGCACAAGTTACGGTCATTGGTAAAGAGCCGCTCTTGGGTGTAATATGTTCAACTCCGCCGCATCTACTCACAGGTGAGGACAAGGAAAAGGGCGTTGAAGTCAAGAACCTTGCAGTTGACATTGGATTGACAAAAGAAGCGGCCGAAAGAGTTGTAAGCATCGGTGATCGGGTTCTGGTTGGTTCAGAGGGGATTTCACTTCTGGACAGCAAGATTTCATGTGCCGCACTTGACAACAGAAGCGGTGTTGCAGCGGTCATTCTCGCTGCTCAAAAGGTTTATGGCAGGCTCAAAAACTGTTCGGTAACTTTGCAGCTTTCTGCTCAGGAAGAAGTCGGCGGAAGTGGTGCAAGAACCGCTGCGTATACTGCCGACAGTAATGTTGCAATAGTTGTTGATGTCGGTTTCGGCGAGGATCCGTATTGCGATAAAACGGAGACCAACACACTTTCAAAAGGACCGTCAATCGGTATTTCACCCACTCTTGACAGGGAACTATGCAATGAGCTTGCTCAGATTGCTCAAAACAGCAACATCCCTTTCCAACATGATGTAATGAGCGGAAAGACGGGCACAAACGCTGACCAGATTAACATTTCAAGAGGCGGGGTGAAAACGGCTCTGCTTTCAATACCGCTTCGTTATATGCATACGCAGGTTGAAGTTGTTGACACGAGAGATGTTGAGTTCACGGCTGAACTTATAGCGGCGTATGTTTTCAAAAAGGAGGCTGAACTTGATGCTTGAAACACTGAAAACTTTGTGTTTAATCAACGGAACCTCAGGTCGGGAGGAAAAGGTTCGGGACTATATCATTAAGCGTATTGAGGGCAAGTGTGAGCTTCGTGTTGATCCTCTCGGTAACATCATTGCTTTCAAAAGAGGAAAAAAGAGAGCAAAAAACAAGGTGATGCTTTCTGCACACATGGATGAAGTCGGGTTCATTGTGACTTACATCACTGACGACGGATATCTTCGTTTTGACACAGTTGGCGGAATTGATGAAAAGGTTATTGTCGGACGCACTGTTACTGTCGGTGATAAAGAGATTCCCGGCGTTATTGGTATCAAAGCAATCCATCTCACTGATAAATCCGAAAGCGGAAAAGTTCCGCCGGTTTCAAAAATGTATATTGATATCGGCGCCAAAGACAAGGCGGAAGCTGAGAAATATATTTCGATCGGGGACAGTGCATATTTTGTCTCTGACTTTGTGCAATTTGGCAAAGACAGGATAAAATCAAAAGCACTTGATGACCGTTTTGGTTGTGCACTCATGCTTGACATGATTGAAAATGATACAGAGTATGATGCATATTTTTGTTTCCTTGTTCAGGAGGAAGTCGGTTTGCGCGGTGCCGTTGCGGCGGCATACACGGTTTCTCCGGATTACGCAATTGTTCTTGAGGCAACAACTGCTTCTGATATAGCAGGGGTACGAAAAGAAGATTCCGTTTGCTGCCTTTCAAAGGGAGCGGTTGTGTCCTTTATGGATAGGTCAACGGTTTATAATCGTTCGCTTTTTAAGCGTGCGTTTGAACTCGCTGAAGAAAAGGGAATTCTTTGCCAGACGAAAACAACGATAGCGGGCGGAAATGATGCCGGGGCAATTCACAAAAGCGGTTCAGGAGTATATACACTCACTGTTTCACTTCCGTGCAGATATATTCATTCTGCAACAAGCGTTGCTGACCTCGGCGATATGGAAAATTGCAAACAAATGGCATATGCGTTGCTTTCGGAGTTTGCTAATGCTTAAAACTGCAACGGAATCCGATTATCAAAGGCTTTGCGTCCTCTGCGCAGACAGCGCTTTCGGCTCATACATTGTCTGCCGTGCAACGGCTTACGGGTTTGATAAAAGCTTCGCCAAAATATTTATCTGCGAAAACGAATTAGGCGAAATTACCGGCGCAGTATCTTTGCTTGATAATAACGCTGTTGTTGTTGCAAAGGAGAATTGCAATTTTGAAGAACTCTCCTTTTTTGTTGCATCCTTTGGTTTTTCAAGCATTTTGACTGATTCGGTAACTGCAAAAAAATGCGGTTTTCAAAATTTTGAGATTAAACCGGTTCTTTGCTTTGAAGGGTTTGGTGAGGATTTTAAAACTGATTCTTCCCCTGAAATGAAAAGCGTATATGAGCTTTTCTGTTCAAGTTTTCCGGATAGCTATTCCCGTGATAAAAACTCGTATCTCACATGGCTTTCCGATTACACCTACAGGAAAAACAGAGGTTGTTGCCGGCTGAAAGCAATTTGTGACGGTCAAACGGTTTGTGCGGCCGCTTTAACTTGCTCAGAGTGCCAGGAGAGTGCAGTAATTTCTTCAGTTGCATGCAATGAAAAATATCGCAGAAAGGGATACGGCAAGGCTGTCACCATTTCCCTCGCCAACGAACTAAGAATTGAAAACAAGAAGGTCTATGTTATATCTCAGGATGATAATACGACGGTGTTTTATCAAAAAATAGGTTTTAAAATCTGCGGTGAAGCCGCATACATAGAAAGGCTGTAAGAATAATGTTTGATTTTGACCAAAAGATATATGAATACTCTGCCGAGGCGCTTGAAAGTGCAAAAGGCGAGTTTGATGCTATTGATAGAATCACCGAATTCAATCAGCAGAAAATGCTTGAAGCGTTTATTGAGAATAATGTCAGCGAGTCAATGTTCAGCGGAACAACAGGATACGGTTATTCCGACAGGGGACGGGAAACGATTGACAAGGTTTTTGCTCAGGCCGTTGGTGCGCAGGATTCGCTGGTGCGTCATAATTTCACCTGCGGAACTCATACGCTTGCGGTGGCACTTTTCGGAGTACTTCGTCCGGGTGATACAATGCTCTGTGTAACGGGAACTCCGTATGATACGATTCATCCGGTTATTGGTATAAACGGGAAGGACGGTTCAGGCTCGCTCGCTGATTTCGGTGTGAAATACAGACAGGTTGAGCTGAATGAAGACGGCAGCCTTGACTATAATGCAATTGAAAATGCGGTTGATGAAAGAATTGCTATGGTGTATATCCAGCGCTCAAGAGGATACAGCCTCAGACCGTCGCTTTCTGTTGCGGAAATCGGAAAGGTTGCAGAAATTGTAAAGAGAAAAAGTAATGCTGTTGTAATGGTTGACAATTGTTACGGAGAATGGGTTGAGGAAAAAGAACCTACTCAGGTTGGTGCTGATCTTATTGCAGGCTCACTTATCAAAAATCCCGGCGGCGGAATTGCAAGGACCGGCGGTTACATTGCGGGTCGTCATGACCTGATTGAAAAATGTGCCTGCCGATTGATAACTCCGGGAATTGGCAGGGAGGTCGGTGCAACGCTCGGAATGAACCGTGAGCTGTTTCTCGGTGTCTACAGTGCGCCCCATGTTGTTGGAGAAGCGCTCAAAAGCATGGCTTTTGCAGCGGCACTCTTCAAAAAGCTTGGTTTCGAGTCAACCCCGGCTTCCGGTGAAAAAAGGCATGACATTATTCAGGCTATCAGGCTTCACAATGAAAGCAACCTGATTGCTTTTTGCCGAGGCATTCAGAAATGTTCTCCGGTTGATGCTTTTGCCGCTCCTGAACCGTGGGATATGCCGGGATATGACAGCAAGGTAATAATGGCGGCAGGTGCGTTTACTCTCGGTTCGTCAATCGAGCTTTCTGCCGATGCACCGCTGAGAGAACCGTTTGCTGTCTGGATGCAGGGCGGTCTCAATTTCCACAGTGCAAAACTTGCAATTATGAGTGCGGCTAATGAGGTTATGAAAGTTCTTTGATTTTGGAAAGGTGTGTGCTATGGGCAACTTTAAGGGTTTTGACAGAGATACTTTTTTCATGCTTGCTGAAAACAAGTTTAATGACAGCAAGCCGTATTATGAGTCTGTCAAGGAGCAGCTCAAGAAAAAAGCAATTGTTCCGATGCGTGAAATTTGCTCCGAGCTTTCCGAACAGCTTTTTGAAATCGACAATCAGATGAATCTTATTCCGGTAAAAATGGTTTCAAGGATTCGCCGTGACACACGCCGTGCCAAGAATATGAATATGTATCGTGACAATATCTGGTGTATGTTCATGCGCAACAA
>JAEDHZ010000109.1 GCA_016292705.1 Clostridiaceae bacterium | reverse complement strand
ATTTACAACGCAGAGACGGATTTCTCGTCCTGCGCTTTTTCTCTTGAAACCGGCTGAATTTTGTAGTATACTTCTAAAATATGCAACTTATTATTTACTCAGGAGTTTTGAAAAATGAACCATAACCGCACGGCGGGCGTTTTGCTCCATCTCTCATCGCTGAACGGCCCTTTTTCGGTCGGAGTAATGGGAAAGGAGGCTTTTGCCTTTGCCGATAAGCTTCAAAGAACAGGCTTTTCGCTCTGGCAGATGTTGCCGCTCTGCCCCGTTGATCACACCGGATCGCCCTATTGCTCGGTCAGCGCTTTTGCCGGCAATGTTGCTTTCGTTGATCCTCGATTGCTGAAAGCGGAAGGACTTGTTACCGACGAGGAAGTCAGAGAAAACGAATACCACGGCAGTGAATTTGCCACCGATTGGAATTTTGCCGTTCAAAAAAGGCTTGCACTTTTGAAAAAAGCCTTCTTGCGCATTGACGATGACACAAGGCAGCTCATCTCAATTTTTGCCGGGCAGAACGACTGGGTGCGTCCCTTTGCGCTTTTCAGTGCGCTCAAGGACTACCACAACCAAAGGCCCTGGTGGGAATGGGAAGATCGGTTTGCGCATTACGAAACCGCCCTTGCTCATGCCGATGAGTTTGAGGCGGAAACTCAGTTTTATATTTTTACACAGTATGTTTTCTTCACTCAGTTTCGTTCGCTCAAGGAATACGCAAACAGCCACGGAATTTCAATTATGGGCGATATGCCTATATATGTGAGCCGTGACAGTGCCGATGTCTGGAGCAACACGGAATTGTTCCTTCTTGACAAGGTAACTCTTGCACCCTCAAAGGTTGCCGGAGTTCCGCCCGATTATTTTTCCGAGGACGGTCAGCTCTGGGGCAATCCGCTTTATGACTGGGAAAAAATGGAAGATGACGGCTACCGTTGGTGGATAAAGCGCATCGGCGCAGCCCTCAAGCTTTTTGACCGTGTAAGGATTGACCACTTCAGAGCCTTTGCTTCCTATTGGGCAGTGCCTGCCGAAAGCAAAACCGCAAAGAACGGTGAATGGCTCAAGGGTCCCGGCATGAAACTTTTTGAAAAAATCCGTTCTGCACTTCCGCAGGCGGAAATTGTTGCAGAGGATCTCGGAACTTTCGGCGAAGATGTTGTGAAACTCCTTGAGGACACAAACTTCCCCGGAATGAGGGTTATTCAGTTCGGCTTTGATGTGCACTCGGACAGCACCCACCTGCCTCATAACTATGACAAAAACTGCGTTGCCTATGTCGGAACTCATGATAACAACACAATCCTCGGCTGGCTCTGGGAAGCAGACGAAGCTCAACGGGCCTTTGCTCTGCGCTATTGCTGCTTTGGCGGAAACAATTGGGGAGAGGGCGGTTTTTACTCCGGTTCATGCCGGGCTGTGATTGAAGCTGTGTGGCGCAGCAGTGCGCAAACAGCCGTTGTTGCCGTTCAGGATATGTGCGGCTTTGGTTCGGACGCAAGAATGAACCGCCCCGGAACGAGCGAGGACAACTGGAGTTTCCGCATAACTCAAGGCGCACTTGACGGCATTGATGAAAACTACTTCAGAGAAATCAATTCTGTTTACCGCAGATAAAAGTAATAGAAAACGCAAGCTTGTAAACCAAAAAGCTGTATTTACAGAAAGGAAGAAACCAACCATGGACGCAATCAGAATTATTGACCACAGCGTGTATCTTGTTGACGGAAGAGAGCTGCTTTGCGGCGATACCGCCGAACAGGAAGCGGAAATTGCAAAAAGAGGTCTCTCCGGCTCCCGTGAGGGTACCATTGCATATTCAATCCTCAATTCCCACAGCGTTAAAAAAGACGAAAAGAAAATGCAAATTCGTTTTGATTCGCTCATCTCCCACGACATCACCTATGTCGGAATCATTCAGACCGCAAGAGCAAGCGGACTCAGGCAGTTCCCTGTTCCGTATGCACTGACCAACTGCCACAACAGCCTTTGCGCTGTCGGCGGAACAATCAACGAGGATGACCATGTTTTCGGCCTTTCCGCAGCAAAAAAATACGGCGGAATCTATGTTCCGGCTAATCAGGCTGTTATCCATCAGTATGCCCGTGAAATGATGACAAAATGCGGAAATATGCTCCTTGGCTCGGACAGCCACACCCGTTACGGAGCAATGGGAACAATGGGCGTTGGCGAAGGCGGACCGGAGCTTGTTAAGCAGCTCCTTTGCAACACATGGGATGTTACACCCCCACAGGTTGCACTGGTTTACCTTGAAAATGCACCCAAAAAGGGTGTTGGCCCCCACGATGTTGCAATTGCGCTTTGCACCGCAGTGTTCAAAAAAGGTCTTGTTACAAACAAGGTTCTTGAATTTGTCGGTCCCGGTGTGAAGAACCTTTCAATGGACTTCAGAATCGGCGTTGATGTTATGACGACTGAAACCGCCTGCCTTTCCTCAATCTGGGAAACGGACGAAACTGTCAAAAACTTCTATACAGTTCACGGCAGACCGGAGGATTACAAACAGCTCATGCCGCAATCGGTTGCAAAATACGATATGGCAATAAGAATTGACCTTTCAAAGATTGAAAGCATGATTGCCCTTCCGTTCCATCCCTCAAACGGTTACACCATCCATGAACTTCAGGAGAACCCGTCAATCCTCAAAGAGGTTGAGGAAGTTGCAAAGGCTCAGTTCGGCAACAAGGTCAACTTCTCGCTCAAGGACAAGGTCAGGGACGGAAAGATTTATGTTGACCAGGGCGTCATTGCAGGCTGCGCAGGCGGTATGTTTGAAAACATCTGTGAGGCTGCGGCTATCCTTGATAACAGCAGTACCGGTGACGGTTATTTCTCACTTTCCGTTTATCCGTCAAGCGTTCCTGTTAATCTTGCGCTCATCAAGAACGGCGCACAGCAAAAGCTGCTTGAAGCCGGCGCAGTGTTCAAGCCCTGCTTCTGCGGTCCGTGCTTCGGTGCAGGCGATGTTCCGGCAAACAACGGTCTTTCAATCCGCCACACAACAAGAAACTTCCCGAACCGTGAGGGCAGCAAGCCCGGTGACGGACAGCTTTCCTCCGTTGCGCTTGTTGACGCACGCTCAATTGCCGCAACTGCACTCAACCACGGTGTTCTCACCGCTGCAACCGATGTTGAAATTCCCGAATATGACAAGACATACACCTTTGAAAAAGGCGTTTATGACAAGCGTGTTTATCACGGCTTCGGCAAGGCTCAGCCGGACTATGAGCTGAAGCTCGGTCCGAACATTACTGACTGGCCTTCAATGTATAGCCTTTCCGATAACCTGCTTGTCAAGCTTGCGGCTGTTCTGCAGGACGATGTTACCACCACCGACGAGCTGATTCCTTCAGGTGAAACCTCAAGCTACCGCAGCAATCCGCTTCGCCTTTCACAGTTCGCTCTTTCCCGCCGTGAACCGATGTATGTCAAGCGTGCCGAGGCTGTTGCAGCCGAGGAAGCAAAGCGAAGAGCCGGCTCAAGCGAGGAGGTTCTTTCCGTTCTCAAAAAGGTCTGCGACAATGCAGAAGAAGCAGAAAAAACCACACAGTTCGGCTCCTGCGTTTTTGCAAAAAGACCGGGCGACGGCTCGGCAAGGGAACAGGCAGCTTCCTGCCAGAAGGTTCTCGGCGGCTTTGCAAACATCTGCTATGAATTTGCAACCAAGAGATACCGTTCAAACTGCATCAACTGGGGCATTCTGCCGTTCACGATTGACAAGAGCACTGCTTTTGATTATGAAAACGGAGACTATGTTTTCGTTCCCGGAATCCGTGACGCAATCAAGAACGGAAAAGAGGAAATTCCGGCAAAGGTCATTGCAAAGGACGGCGTTCACGACATCACACTCTTTGTCAAAGGCCTTACCGATGAGGAAAAGCAGATTATCCTTGACGGCTGCCTGATGAATTATTATAAAAACAAAATGGAAAACTGAGTTTCGTTCTTTCTTTTGAAAGTTGAAACGCAGCTTATCCGGGCGGCACTTGTGGCCGCCCGTTTTTCCGGCCGTTTTATTCATGCGGCTTTTATGAGCATAAAAAGGAACTGTCCGCCTTTGCGGCAACAGTTCCTTTTGCTTTGTTCAATTTATTTGATCATATCATCTCGACGACCGCCGGCAGAGAATCAGCCGACATAATTGAGCGGATTCTGTTTTTCACCGTTATAGCGTATCTCAAAGTGAAGATGTGCTCCGATTGAATTTCCGCTGTCGCCTGCGTTTGCAATGTGCTGGCCCTTGCTGACCTGCTGACCTGCTGAAACGGCAAGCGAGGAACAGTGACCGTAAAGCGAGGTGTAACCGTCGCCGTGGTCAATGACAACATAGTTTCCGTAGCCCGTTGTGCCGTAATTTGCGGCAATGACGGTTCCGCTCCTTGTGGCATAGATAGGTCTTCCCATGAAGCCGCCGCCCGTGATGTCAATTCCGCCGTGATAAGCCCAGCCTGAAATGCTTGCGTCTCTGTAGCCGTATCCGGAGCTTATATAGCTGCCGCCTGCAACCGGATATGCCCAGGTTGCACTTGACTCAATGTTCGGAGTGCTCGGCTGCGGAGCGGGATTGGTTTGCGCCTGCTGCTTGATGATTTCGGAAATTTCGGCGTCCGCCGCCTGCTTTTCTGCATTGAGCTTTTTGATGTAGCTCTGATAAAGCGCACTGCTTTTGTCAATTTCATCAAGAAGCGACTGAACTTTCGTTCTGTTTGCGGAAAGCTGGTAAAGGGTTGATTCATGCTCAGCCTGCTTTGCTTCAAGCTCGCCTTTTTTTTCAAGACTTTTCTGCTTTGTTTCGTTGACCTCTTTCTGCGTTTTGCTCAGCTCCTTTTTTGAAGCCTTGAGCTTTTCAATCTTGGCGTTGAAATCGTCAATAACTTTCTTTTCGTTTTCCGAGGTACGCTTCATCATTTCAAGATGAGTAAGGAAGCTTGCAAGGTTATGAGCGCCCATAAAAATTTCAAGCGTTGACTTCTTTCCGTTGACATAGGAGTTGAGCAGCATTGCTGAAAGCTCGCCCTTTGCTTCTTCAACGCTCTGCTGATTTTCGGCAATTTTTTTCTTCGTCTGTTCAATCTGCAAACCAAGCTTTTTGAGTTGCTTGTCATAGGCGGCAATTTCCTTGTCGATTTCCTTAATCTGCGCTTCAATTGCGTTCGCTTTTTCCTGAACGGCGGTAATCTGCGTTTCAAGGGTATCAAGATATGCCTGGTTCTTTTCCTTCTTGCTTTCAAGCTCGTCAATTTTACTTTTGTTGGATGAAATTTCGCCGTTGAGGCGGTCAATTTTATCCTCGAGTTCCTGCCGTGTTGCGGCACGGACAACAACAAAAGACGGCTCGGCAAATGCAACCGTTAAAAGCAAGAGAGTGAAGCTCAAAAAAAGAGCAACTGCTTTTTTCATTTATAAATCGTCCCTTCGTTTTTTTATCGGGCAGAGTTTTTTCGGACAAACCGGAATGTTTTTCAGACGCAATATTATATAACCGTGAGCTAAATGCAACCTAAAAACCGACCGGAAGCGTCATTTTCCGACGCAGAAGCTTGAAAAAACCTCTTCAACAACAGCGTCAGAAGCTTTTTGACCGGTAAGCTCAAGAAGATGACCGATTGCGTCGTCAATGCAGACATTCACTGCGTCAAGCGTTACTCCGAAAAGGAGCGCAGAAGAAGCTTCCCTGATGCTTTCAAGGGCGGCTTCGGCGTTCCTGCGCTGGCGCTCGGTGGAAAGGATTGCTTCGCTTGTGTCAAGTTCCTTTGTGCAAAGCAGCTTTTCCGCCTTTTCCTCAAGGGCGGAAAGCCCGTTTCCG
>JAEDHZ010000108.1 GCA_016292705.1 Clostridiaceae bacterium | reverse complement strand
TTGTTGTCAAAGCCGGTCTGGAACGGAGAGCTTGTGTTGCAGGGAACAATCATCGGGGAACCGAACCAGTTGACAAGGAAGTTATAAGCAATGTTATAAAGCAGAACGGAAAGATTGAGCGAACCGAAGTCATCCGAAAGGCGGACAACGGTGAGGTCAAGTGCCTTTTGAATGTCCAGATCCAGAACTGAATCCAAAAACTGCTTGAAAAATTCTTCGCTCTTATACTGACGCTTTGTTGAGGTCATGCTCCAGACCTTTGTTGAAGCAAGAATCTTGTCAATCTTGACAAATACCGAATCGCTCTTTGCAACATTGATGTTGAACGCCTTTGCAAAGCCCTTGTCAATGAGATAGACATTAAAAATGTCGTTGATAACAGTCCACATGTTTTTACCGCTGCCTGCGCTGTAGCCAAGGTCGGTAAAGTCGTTTGCATAGTATGCAATGTAATCTCCGAGAACATTCTCATAGCTTGCGGCTTTTTCGTTCACGGGGATATCGTTTTTCCTTGCGTTGAGGATAAGTACAGCCTTGATTGCTTCCTTGAGATCCTTGCAGTTTGCAACCGCTGCGGCATATTCAACAACAGAGGATTCCGAGTCTGCGGCGGCAATGCTTGAAAGGATATACTTGAGGATGTCAACCGGCTTTGCGTTTTCATTGCCGAAGAAGTGCTTTGAGGCATACTTCATGAAAGCTGTGTAGTTCTGACCGAGGAGTCTGATATCGCTGCCCTTTACCCAGCCGTCAAACTTCGGGAAGAACTGGCAGATAACATAGCCGTGGATGTTGTTGAGCTGTGTTTTGAGCCCCTTTGAGGGATCGAGCGGAAGATTGTCGGTGTCAATGTTCTGACCGTCAAACTCCATGATTTCGGAAAGCTTTTCAAGTGCTTCGCCCTCCGGATTGATTTTTATGCTCTTGATGTCCTCAATGAAGTAATCCTTCCATCCGCAGTCAAGAATAACGGAAAGGAGCCGATCAAAATTCATTTCCTTGTTGAGCTTCAGACCGGGGAGTTTCTCGTTGAGGAGAAGAGGAATGAGGTCTTCAAAAATAAAGGAATCGAAATCAACCTTTGCTTTTTCATACGCTGCTTTGTATTCAGCTGAGTTTTTATCCTTATGAACAAGGCCGACAAGCAGACCCTGGACAAGACCGGACGCACCGTCCTCACCAAGGAGATCATCAAGGCTGAAAGCGAACCCGAACGCACCGAGATCAAAGGATTTGTCAATGACCTTTGCAAAAAGGGATGCGTTTTCGCCAAGGGCGGAAATGATGTTATAGATGATGTCAACATCGTTTGCCGTGCGCTTGAGACCGGTTTTCCAGGTCTTGAGCGAGAAATTGTAAATATCGCCCAGAAGAAGCTTTGCTCCTGCGCTGAGGGTAAGAATAAAAACAGGCTTGTCCTTAATATCAAGAACCTTTGTTTTCAGGGAATCAAGCGTTCTGCAGATTCCGTCAATGCTGTTGAGATCAATGGTGAGGCCGAGGGTCTGAATTGTCTTTTTCGGATTGATTCCAAGTCCGACATCCTTATCAAGGCTCTCATCAATTTTTGCATTGAGGTTCTGTTCAAGAAGAACCTTGTCCAGCAAATTGAGAACAGATTTTGCGTTTTCCGCATTGGTGGTTGAAAGGAAGTATTGAGCTCCGAGGGTAGGTTTTCCTTCCTCACTGTCTGCCGCAAATGCAACAGCCGTTGTTGAAAGCGCCATCAGAACGCAGAGAACAAGGCTCAGCACTCTTTGCAATGTTTTCTTCATACACATTGCCTCCTATATAGAAAATTTTGCGCCGGGGAGTTTCCTTTCCGACACTGAGCTGACAGCGTCTTTTGACCGCTGCCCACAGTGTCATAATACAACATTTCTGATTGTTTAGTCAACAAAACACGGATAAAAGAACCAAAATATTTTAAAAATTGTTAATTGATCAACAATATTTACAATTGCGTTGAAATATTGTCAGATTATGGATACGGAAAACAAAACAGAAAAATTCCGCAGGGAGGATTGCTCCGCTGCGGAAGAATAAACTGAAAGTATTAAAGATAGTCTTTTACATTCTTTTCGTAGTGTCCGGTATTTTGGAAATTGTCCTTTGTCTGCAGGCAGGCACCCCATTTGCGTGCAATTTCCTCAAAGGAGTCCTCGCTGACATTTGCCCGTTCAAAGCCGTCATTCATTCCGAAGAGGCACCAATCCGAACCCCACATTCCATGACCTGCGGCCTTATATGTCCAGAGGAACCAACCAAAGTCAAGCTTATTGAGCGTCTTGAAACAGTTTTTCCATGTGGTTTTCTGAAGCGGATAAAACTCACCCATCATGAGCGGAGTTCCGTAGTGATATAACCTTGTGAGCAGGCAAAAAGCGGTGAAGATGAAGTCGGAATTCTGATAGAAGTGAACCTGATAAACAACATTCTTCCAACCCTTTACCCATGCGTGGGGAAGAGCGGCGGCAGTCCAGATGCACTCAAGGGTGATAATGTGCTCCGGGTCAGCGGCACGGACTGCATCGTAAAGAATGGAGTACATTTTTTCGTTATTGATTCTTCTTGTGATACCCGGCTTTTCAACCTCACAGCCCGGCTCGTTGAGCAGGTCATACATTGCAACGGCAGGATTGCCCCTGAACCGCTCGGCAATGGCTGTCCAGAGCTCGGCGGTGAGCTTGCGGTATTTTTCGCCCTGCTCGGTTTTGTCGTAAAGATGGCAGCTGTCAAGCTTTCCGTTATGGGGAGCGTCGCTCTGATATCCGACTGCGCCGTGCATGTCAAGAACAACATAGATTCCCCTCTTTGAACATTCCTCAACAACCCAGTCGAGACGGGAAAAATCCCAGTTTCCGTTTTTATCAAGAATCTTTCTTCCGTTGTCATCATAGTAGAAGTTGCGATACCAGAACGGAACACGAACAGCGTTGAAGCCGAGCGCCTTGATCTGATCAAGGTCATATTCGGTAATCCAGTTGTCCATATATGTGTTCATCAGCTCATAGGCCTTTTCCTCGCCGAAGCGCTCGGTGAGTTTGTCGAAAACCTGCATATGATCGGTCACACCGTCTTTGTTGGGTTCAACACCGTCATACGGAGAGAGCCAGTCTTCCCAGATAAGCCACGAACCGAGGTTGACGCCCTTGAGCTGAACTTCCTCGCCCCTTTTGTTGAAAACTTTCATTCCCTTTGCGGTGAGAAAGTCCTCATCGGTAAAGCCGGTGGTTGCCTTTTCCTGCGCCGGCGCCGAATCCTCTGCAAGAGCAAATGAACCGACAGAGAAAATCATCAGTACGGCAAGGAAAAGGGAAAGTGATTTTTTGAAAGCTTTTTTCATCGTTTTGTCTCCTTATCTTACCAGGAAAAGCCTGATTGGTAAGAACATTATATCAAAAAGCCGACGGATGTCAACAACATTTAAAAGGTAATCCGGCTGATTTTCAAAAGTTTCACGCAATCGCAGACTCAGCCCTTCATCTTCTTTTTGAACAGTATTCCGGCAACAATGAAAATCACGGTGCTATAGACAAGAACAACCGCAAGGTTGAAGAAAACCGCTTTTGAATCGCCGCCGAGCGTATTTTTGACCGCCTCAACCGCATGGTAAAACGGCAGAACCTCGCATACCGTTTTAAAGCCGCCTTTAATCATGCCAAGGTCAAACCATGTTCCGGACATCCACGCCGAAAGGTTGACGATAATTGTGTTGAATGCGCTCATTGTATTCTGAGTAAAAAGTGTACCGCTCAATATGCCGAGGCTTATGTATAAAAGCGAATCCGCTGCAAGGACAAGCATGCACAAAAGCATTTTCCAGCTCGGCATGAAGCCGAGCAGACACGCAAAGCAGAAGCTTACCGCACTCTGGACAACACCCACCCCGACACACGGAAGACTGTAGCCGAAGAGGAAATCCGACGCAGTGAGCGGGGAGGCAAAAAGCCGTGACAAAAACGCCGTTTCCCTGTCGCCTGAAATGAGTATTCCAAGGAAGATGGACAAAAACGAAAGCCCGAAGACCACCATTCCCGGAGCGAGGGAGGAAATTGAAAAAAAGTCCGGCATTGACTCAATGCTTTTTGAAAGAAGGTGCATTGCAGTCATCAGAACCACGGGGAAACCGACCCCGAAGACGAGCGAAAGCGGATCACGCAGGATTTCCTTGAAGTTTCTTTTTGAAAAAGTTAAAGCTCTCATTTTTCCTCCTCCTTTTCGGTGAAGAACAAAAACGCATCTTCAAAATTATCGGTATTGCTCTGCTTTATAATTTCCTCTGCCGTGCCGAGCGCACGAAGCAAACCGCAACTCATAATTGCTATCTTGTTGCAGAGAGCCTGAGCTTCTTCAAGGTAATGCGTTGTGAGAACAACGGTCATTTTTCCGTTCAGTTCCCCGATAACATTCCAGAGTTCACGGCGTGCCCTTACATCAAGGCCGAGGGTGGGCTCATCAAGAAAAAGCACTTTCGGCTTTGAGATGAGCGCCATTGCAATTGAAAGCTTCCGGGCCATTCCGCCGGACAGAGACTTTGCCTTGTCCTTTGCCCGGTCGGCAAGACCGAAGCGAAGGAGCATTTCTTGCGCCTTCTCCTTTGCTGTGCTCTTGTTTGCGCCGTAAATTTCCGCAACAAATTCAAGGTTTTCAAAAACAGTCAGATTTTTTGCAACTGCGGTCTCCTGCGGCGAAACGGCAACAAGCTTTTTAACCTCCTGAGGCTTGGAAGTTACGCTTATTCCCTCAATCAGAGCGTCACCGCCGCAGGGAGAAAGCAGACCGCAGAGCATTTTTATTGTTGTTGTTTTTCCGGCGCCGTTCTGACCAAGCAGACCGAAAACCGTTCCTTGCTCAACGGAGAGCGTGAGCTTATCCACAGCTGTCCGGCTTCCGAATTGCTTTGAAAGCTCTTTCAGCTCAATTGAGTTCATTTTTCGTCATCCTTTCTTTCCTGGGCGGCAAAAATCGCCTCGGCAAAATCCATGTATACATCGTTTGAAACAATGGCAATTCCCCTGTCCTCATCGGCGAGGAGCAGAACAGTGTCGCCCGGCTTTATCGAAAACATATCCCTTGCAGGCTTGGGAATAACAATCTGCCCCTTTTCTCCAACCTTGACGGTGCTGATGAATTTTCCTTTCGGCATCTTGTCTGACATGTGATATTCCTCCTAAAAGTATAACTTGTATAACTAATTATACATTTATTTCCGGATTTGTCAAGAATTTTTTCAGACTTTTCCGGTTCAAGGCTTTGTATATATTGACTTGAAGCCGAAAAGCGTATACAATATTAATGGCACAAAACTCATCATAAACAGAGGAGAAATACTTATGAAAAAAGCAGTTTCACTTTTTGCGGCGCTTCTCATGCTCCTGGGCGTTTTTCAACTCGGCACCGCTGCAGCAAACCGTCCCGCCCTCAGAGCGGAAAATGTGACCTCTGAAGCCTTTACCCTCAAGTGGGACAAGGTCAAGGGAGCAGCGGCATACAACATTTACGAATATGTTTTCGGAAATTATGAGTTCATGGAACAGACAAAGGGAACCTCTTTCACCACCAAGGGAAGAACTCCCGGCAGCGCATACTATTTCTATGTTGAGGCCGTTGACAAAAACTCAAAGTATATCAAAAACAGCGCAACCAATATTCTGACAGTAGTTACGCTCCCAAAGGATCCGAAGCTCAAAAAGGTCAGCTTCAAAGGCGACATGGTCACCGTCCAATGGAGCAAAGCCGCAGGCACAAAGGACTATGCCGTAAGCCTTTACAACGAAAAGACCAAGGAATGGGAGCCTTTTACCGCCGTCAGAGGCACATCTCTCACATTTAAATACACGGCAGG
>JAEDHZ010000107.1 GCA_016292705.1 Clostridiaceae bacterium | reverse complement strand
AAGAAAAAGCGGGAATATTGGTACGATTTTCCGAAAACATAAGATAAAAAAATAGGAGGCTGCTGCATCTGATGTTTGATGCGGCAGCCTCTTTTCTGAACTGTTATTCTTCGTAGTCCACGCTTGCCCTTGATTCTCTGACGAGGGCAACATAGGACGATATTTTTTTGTGCTCCGGGTGTTCACGATATCTGAGGACATCCTCAAGTGTGTCAAACTCGCTGAGGAGCACTGCGTCAAACATCGACTCTTTCGGGTTGATGTTGAGATTGACCTGCATTGAGCGCAGGAAATCAATCTTTTCCGGAAGAGCCTCAAGCATATTTTTGACAAGCAGGAGATTCTCCTCTTTTGTTTTTCCCTCGGCAAAGGGCTTGAATTTCCACATTACAATGTGCTTAATCATTTTTTGAATCCTCCTTCAGACCGCAATGGAGCTCATTCTGTCAATGAGGCTTTCGCTCCTGACGGCTGACATATTGTTGATAAAAATAACATCGTCCGCATTGACATCTTCAGCAAGACTTATGAAGCCTTGCTTATAGTAGCGGTAGTCAATAACAAAAACCTTTTTGTAATTATATACGAGATACGGAATCAAAGCGTTTGCAAAGCTTTCCTTGATAATTACACAGGTTTTTCCCTTTTCCCGTTCAAGGTTTTCAATCGTTGTGTAAGGGTTGTCGGCAGCAGTGAATGCGCTGTATTTCTGTGATATGGGGTATGAGGAGGTATCGTTGACAAGATACCAGTCAATGACCTTTCCGTCCGGCTGAGTGAACTGAAGCTTTGTTTTATATGGCGGCATATATGCCTCAAGGGTATCCGGGTCTTTTTTCATTGCGCTTGAGTTAGTATTTGTGTAAAACGAACCGAGAAATTCTCCAAAGCTCTTTTTTTCAAATTTGTCAAGCGTGATTGCCTTCACTTGCTTGATTTTTGCAAACTCTTCATACGCATAGTAGGCGCCGAGTGCAGTCCAGTGGTGGTCTGTGCGGAAGTAAACATATTCATCACGGTGCATACGCAGTGCTTTATATATATTGACCGGAGTTACCGAAGATGACATTCTTGAATAGATATACTCCATTCCGGCTTTCTGGTCGCAGGTGTTGATATCCTTTCTGACCGAATCGGACATGGTGATATCAATGCTTGTCGGAACGAGCATTGAAAAGACCTTTGCTTTACCGGAAAGCTTCAGGGCTGTTTTGTTGACTACCGAGGCATACTTGTCCGCAACACTCTGATTGAACGAGCAGTATTCATAGCCGGCTTTCCCGATAACAACAACATTTGAAAGCTTCTGAATAACTTCGCCGAGTTGATCGGGTACGGTAGGCTCTTTTTCTTCCGTTGTGCTTTCCGTCGGAACCTCTCCTGGGTCTCCCTGAGAGGGAATATTGTTGTTAACTGCCTCGTTGTTGAGTCCATAGATCCTGTCTCCGAAGCCGCGAAGATTTTCAAGCTTTTCGTTTGCAGAAATCATGGCCTCCCTGAACGGAAAGGTATCTGAAAACCATGTGTCAATTCCGCGGAAAAAGCTTCCGTCAAAAAGAGAGGAAAAGCTGAAAGACGGAAATTTTGCAAGCTCTCTCTTTTCATTTTCCGAAAAGGACGGGCGCAACGGAATGAGTGTGGAAACAAAAAGCCCGAGCACCAGCATCCCGACAAAAACGCACGGAAGAATAACCTTATATAGTCTGACGGATTTTCTGACCGCTTTGATATATTTTTTGCTGTGTTTGCGCTTTTTCATATTGTATCACCCCTCCTTTTTAGAATTGGAAATAAAGGAACGGATTATAACTGTCTCCGACCAATGAAAATGTTGAAAGAATAAGAAGAAGCACCGGAACGGCAATTTTGCGGACAACATTGAACAGAGCCGTGTCTGCATCGTGGCGAGCTCTCCTGGCAATGAGCCGGCCGAGATTTTTCATCACCGGGGTACAGGCAAGGCAGGCGACAAGCAAAAAGACAAGGTTGTTTTTCAAAAGGGCGTTGATTTCATAGCTTGAAAAGCCGTTGCCGCAAAGGCCGAACATACCTTTGAACACGGTAAAACCGACAGAAACATTCTGGAAGCGAAAGATTATCCATCCGAAATAGGTGACAACTAACAGATAAATGTTAGAAACCCATGAGGGCGCTTTTTTGAGTTTTTCAAGCAGGAAAAGTCTTTCCATTGTCAGAAAGACGAAGAAATAAAGTCCCCAAAGAACAAAGTTCCAGCTTGCTCCGTGCCAGAGGCCGGTGAGTGCCCACACGATAAATGTGTTAAAAATTGTTCTTCCGGGTCCTTTCCGGTTTCCGCCGAGGGGGATGTAAACATAGTCACGGAAGAATGAGCCGAGCGAGATATGCCATCTGCGCCAGAATTCGCCAACGCTTTTTGAGCAGTAGGGGTAGTTGAAGTTTTCCTTGTAATGGAAACCGATCATCTGCCCCATTCCGATTGCCATGTCGGAATATGCGGAGAAGTCGAGATAAATCTGAAGCATATAGAAAAGCATTCCAAGCCACAAGCCGAGTGCCGGTCGGCTTTCAAGAACGGCAATGTTCTTTTGCAAATCTGCGGCAACAGAAAGGGCAGAATCGGAAAGGAGAACTGTGTCCGCAAGTGACCCGCAGACATTTGCAAGCAATGCCTTTTTTCCAAGGCCCGTTGCAAAGCGGCTGATTCCCTTTGAAATTTCCGTTGGACTTGTTTTGCGGTTTTCAATTTCATTGCATACATCGCTGTAGCGGACTATCGGACCGGCAATACACTGGTGGAACAGGCTTGCATAAAGCAGGACATGCCAAAACTTTTTCTGCGCCTCGGTTTCTCCTCTGTAAACATCTATGACATAGGAGAGAAGCTGGAAGGTATAAAAAGAAATTCCTATCGGCAATGCCACCTTGACGATTGTTTCCGGAATGCCAGTGACTGCTTTGAGATTGGTGAGGATGAAAGTCAGGTATTTGAAAATACCTATGAGCCCCAGATCAACAACGCAGGCACAAATGAGCAGCAATTTTGATTTTTTTGTCCCACGGAATTTTTCAATGCCGAGCGCAAGCAGCCAATCCGCAAAGCTTTCAAAAACAAGCAGAAAAACGAATTTAGGTTCGCCCCATGCATAAAAAAACAGGGAAAAAATGAGCATAACAAGATTTTTTGTTTTCAGATCTTTTGCAAAATAATAGCAGATTAGATTAAGCGGAAAGAAAAAATAAACAAAAAAGAGATTTGAAAAAACCATAGAAATCCTCCGGCGGACGCAAGTCGGATTTTTGTCCGTATGACAAATTACTAAATAGATATTTTACAGTCTCTTAAAAAGAAATGGTTTACAATACCGAATAATCTTGCAAAAAATTTAACTCGTCCCGCATTGCCACAGATGTTATATATTTGCACATCAGAAAAAGCTATAACCACCGTAAACGACAGGCAGTTATAGCTTTAATAATCAGTCAAAATTCAATTCTTTTATTATGCTCAATCTTGAAAAAATGGGTTTATTTGTTGAACACAGCAAAAATGCCCTTGATGTAGTTCCATATCTTCAGGAAGAAGAGAGTAATTTTTTCAAAGAAAGTAAGCGCTTTTGTGATTTCGTTTTCCTCTATGATTGCCGTGTGGGCAGGAAGGTCAACATTTCTGTCACCGGGTGCGGAGTCAACAAGAACATCCTCCATAATCGGTTTGAGGAAAGCTGAAACAGCCTCGATGCCGAAGTCATCGCCATATTTGAGAACAATGGCGGTCAATGCAACGGAAATTCCTGCAGAGTCTCCGCCGAGGGCTGCCGTTGCTGCTTCAAAGAACAGAACCTTTGTGTCGTTTGAAGTTCCCTCGAGAGAATAGTTGAGCAAAATTGCAATGCACCTGAGACCGAGCTGCATCTCAACGCTGTCTGAGGTGAAGTTTTCATCGCCTGCGCAATAGACCTTGAATATTGCCGAAAGAAGCTCAAAACCGGTTTTGTAACTGCTTGACGGAAGAGTGATTCCGTATTCTTTTGCGATTTCTTCGATTGTTTCTCCCTCACCATAAAGCGGAAGATCAACAAGATACTTTGCCTTTTCACAAACTGTTGCAAAGATATTTTTTAATCCATCGTCATCCTTTCCGATAAGCTTGCAGAGCTTGTCGGCGTTCATAAAGCGGTTGAACATATCTCTGAGCGAAAGATCAAAAACCTCTTCTGCATATTTTTGGGTGTTCGTTGTAACTTTGAGAAATGCTTCTTCGTTGTAGCCTCCGGGAAGGAGGAGGGGATTTCTGATTGCCGTGATGTTCTTTTCCCTGACCTCAACCTTGTCTTCACGGAAAGAGACAACACGGTAAGCGAGCGGATAGTTGACGAGAGCGGGAACGCCAATGTCATAAATCACATTGGCGGCATCACTTGTGACTTTGCCAATATCAGCGCTGTGCTTGTGACCGGTGAAGATATACCGGATTCCAAGGTCGGCAAATTTTGTTGAAAGAGTTTTCCAGTCCTTGATAAGGCTGTCGCTGATCATCTTTTCCTGCATTGAAAAGTGTGCAACAACCGGGTGGTGCATCATGCCGATGAGCTTTCTTCCTCTTGCGGTTGCGGCCTTGGCCTGTGCTTCTATCCATGAAAGAAGCTCTGCGCTGATTGCGCCGTAACTGTCGCTGAGAACATTTGAGTCAATGGCGAGCAAGGTGTAGTTCTCGTCAAGGTCAGCCGCATAGCTGTTGGTTTTTTCGTCAACTGCGTAAGCATCGGAAAAGCCAAAGTTTTTGTATAATGTGCGGAATGTTTCAACGGGATTGGTTTTAATACCGTAATAATCGTGGTTTCCGGGGACAACAAAAACTTTGATACCGGTTTCGTTTTCAAACGCTTCAAGGTAAGCGGCAATCATTGCATGCTGTTCGGGTGTTCCGGAGCTTGAAAGGTCACCGGAAACAAAAATGTACTTTGCTCCGGCGGCTGCGGAATCCTGCATGAATGAATCAAAAACTGCAAAAGCTTCGTCGGTAATTGAAAGCATGGAGTAGCGGTTTCCGTATGAGCCGTCCTTGAAACGGTCGTTGATTGTTTCAACCTTTGAAACATGGATGTCACTTGCAACGGAGATCATCGGACAGTCGTCCTGTGCAACTGCGCAAATGCCGAGAACCGAAAGTGCCATAACAAGTGAAAGAATGATTGCCAGTGTTTTTCTCAATGTTTTCATAACAAAAGATTCTCCTTTCATTTTGTTTAATATACTTTAACACATTTTAAAAAAGAAAAAATAATTCTGGGGAAAAATAAACCATTTTTTCCTATTTTTTCAATCAGAAATCTTAGACATGAAACGGACATCGCTCATTGTGGGGGTGTCTTTTTTCGGCGCAGGGACATTCATTGCAGCGGCATGAAAAACAGCTCCTTTGCCGTATTTCTCGCAAATTTTGAAGCACTGCGCCTCAAGCCGTTCAAGTTTTTCATAGCGGCTGCTGTTGTAAAAAAGACTGTATTGTGAAAAGCAGTCCTCTTCAACAAGGCCGCACGCCCTTATTCCGACCGAACGGACATTGCGTTCCCATTTCCAGACCTTTGAAAAAAGCTCCATTCCAAGCGAAAAAAGCATTTCAACAATTCTTGTCGGTTGGGAAAGCGGCGCCTGACATTCACGGACAAGGAGACTTTCGTCCCGGATATGAATCTGAATGAGTGTTGCCATAACATTGTTTTTGCGCAGAGAGGTTGCAACCTTTTCCGTGAGGGAAAGGAGTACCGCCGCAACCTCCTCGTTGGTTGTGAGGTCACGCACACAGGTGACACTGCGCCCGAAGCTTTTTGCGGGCGGAATCTCACTTTTTGAAAGCACAGGTGAGGCATCCTTTCCGGAA
>JAEDHZ010000106.1 GCA_016292705.1 Clostridiaceae bacterium | reverse complement strand
ACATTCTTTCCGGGCTTAATTGAATTTTCCTTAATCTTTTTGACAATGTTCTCCTTGGAAAGGCTTTCCGGAAGTCTGACATCTTCCGAAAAAATGTTTTCCAGGTCACTGAAATTTTCGTTCTTTTTCATAATGAATCACCATAGCCTTTCCAGCTACAAATAGTTTGTTAAAAATCACGCTAACCCTTGTTGTAGCCGGACAAGGCGTGATGGTTATTTTGTAATTGGCATGATTGTTCACGCCATCACCTCATCATTTCACGCAGCTTTGCAACGGCACGGCTCTTTTTTGAACGCACCGAGCCTCCGGTCATGGAAAGCATTTTTCCGATTTCTCCGCTTGAATAGCCGCCAAAAAAGGATAGAAGAACAACTTCCCTTTCATCCTTTTCAAGCATGGCAAGGGCTGTTTTAACGGCAACAGTTTCAAGCTGTCCGCCGCTTTCGGGAATGTTCTGAGCCGAGGAAAGCTCCGCCTTTTTCAATGAAAGAGCTTTTTCCTTTTGCTGCTTTTTGCAACAGTTGAAAAGGATTTTGAAAAGCCACGGCTTGAAAGAGGTTGTTTTTTTCAGCTGTCCGAGTTTTTCAAACGCAAAAAGCGCAGCGTCACTCACTGCATCTTCGGCAAGAAAATGCGAACCGGTGTAATAAAGAGCAAAGCGGAACATATCCTTTGCATAAATTGAATAAAGCTCGCCGAAAGCGTCGGCATCTCCGTTTTGGGCTTGAACGACAAGATTTTCGATAAAGTCTGAGCTCATGAATCATCGCCCTCCGTTCACATAATAAGATGAAATATATGCGCCGTCTGTTGCAACAATTTTACAAAAATTCCCGAAAGATTTCAACATATCGACACCAATAACTGCAAAAAATAAAATTGCCGGAAAAATGCCGGCAAAGGAGAGAAGAAAAATGAAAAACGAAAGAAAAAGAAAACATTCCCTTTCTTCCTCAAAGGTTGACGAAATCGTCAAAATCTGGCGTCCCCGTTCAGACAGCCTCCAGACGGATGTCCTCGGCTCATACACGGGCACAAGCGAATTTGACGATGAAAGACCGATTCAGGATGCGGATGACCTTTGAAGAACCGCCTTTCGGCTTGTGCTTTTGCATGAGCCGAAAGAAACATGAGAACTTTACGCAGGGGTTCAGATTTTTCTGACATATTGCACAAAAAAATTGTTGATATATTCGTATTTTTATTGTATAATAATTAAGTTAAAATACATATAGAAATGGGAGAGTTATGAAAAAAGATCAAATTATCGGCTACATAAAAGACGCACCCGCCTATGTCAAAGCACATTGGAAAACCCCGGCAAAGGGAGAATACCTTTCGCTTTCAGAAATGCTTGCCTATATGTTCACTCAGGCAGGCTCGTATGTTTTTGCAACATTTGCCGGAATAATGACCTTTAGCGCAACATATTTTACCGGCTCAATCATGGAAATTGAAAACATTGATTTTGCAAAGATTTCCATAATCGGAACAATTGTTTCGTTTGCTCTCATTTTCCTGAATCCTATCGGAACATTGATTTATGAAAACCACGGAAAGCTCAACAAAAAGATGAAAATTTTTGCAATCGTGTCATATTCGGGACAGATTGTTCTTGGAATTGCCTGTTATTTTGTTCCGGCAACAAGCTTTGAATTCATCATAAAGGGTATGCCGCAGATAATAGGCAACACCCTCCTTGTGGGCGGTATTTCAAACTTTTACAATTGGGGAGTAAGACGACTGTTTTCCGAAAAGCACGGAAGAATGAAGCCGTTCATCATTGCCACAGGCATTCCGGCAGCAATCATCATCTCTGTCATTCCGTTCCTCCCCGTCCAGAACCTCAGCTACACAAACAAGCTGATTGTTTTGAACTTCGCTTTTTCCCTGATGAATTATTTTTACCAAAGCTATGTCAATGTCAACGGAATTGTCACATTTCTTACCCCGAACTCACAGGAAAGGCAAAAGCTTTTTTCAATTGTTCCGATTGTTTCCGGCTTCTTTTCCTCAATGATCTCTCTTTTTCTGCCGATGCTTATTGCAACAACCGGCGGCTATCTCAACCTCAAGACCTACAAGGTTTTTGTTCCGATTTTCAGCTTTGCCGGTGCGTTCATGTCTCTTGCGGTTATAAAATGCAAGGAAAGAGTTATTGAGCAGACCGGCGAAAAGCGCAAAGAAGTAACCTTTTTCAAGGGTGCAAAGCAGGTTTTGCAGAACAAGTATTTCTGGATTATTAACATTTCAACCGTTCTCGGTCAATGGCAATGGCTCATCGGCAGCGTTCTTTCCTGGTGGTTCATCTATTCGCTGAGAATGGAATGGTTCTCCGGTGTTGCGGCGAACATAGTTGTTATCGGCATGACGGTCGGCAACATTCTTTGCCCGATTCTCACCAAAAAGTTTGAAAAAAGGACAATACTTATTGTTTCAAGATTCTCAACAATGCTCCTTGTCATGAGCATGATTCTGGCAATCAGGATGGAGAACATTGTCATCTTTATTATTGCAATGATTTTGAAGAACACCATTCAGCCCGTTGTTGACGGCGTCGGTCAGGGAATCAATGCAGATGTTCAACACTATCATCAGTGGAAATACGGCGAGAGAGCGGACGCAATCAGCGGAATTTTTTCATGGTTTCTGAATCCGGTTATCGCATTGATAGGATACATTATGCCCTACATTCTGAAGCTTATCGGCTTCACCTCGGACTGGGATGTCCTTTATGATTCTGTAATCCTCAACCGTGTGTTCACCGTATATACATGGGGAACGGTTGTGTCGGTCTTCCTGCTCACGATTCCGTATTTCTTCTATGACCTTTCAAAGGAAAAATACGATATATGTATTCGAGAGCTCAAGGAAAGGGCGGGAGTTCAGGAGGAAAACGAACAGGAAGAAACAGATGAACCCGTTGAGGAAGCTGAAGAAACAACGGCAGACGGAAGCGTTGAGGCTTCTGTTGAGGAAGGAGCAAAAGCATGAAAAAGTTTGTTGTAACCGTTCTTTCGCTTGTCCTTATCCTTGCAGCCTTTTGCGCCTGCTCTGCCCCTGATATTTTCAACACGAACACTGAAATCAGGTACAAAATTTATGAAGACCACGCAGTTGTTTCGGAGCTTCCGAACGCAACGGGCGTCACTGAAGTTGTCATTCCCGACGAGTATGAGGGAGTTCCCGTAACCGAGATTGCAGACTTTGCAGGATGCAATCTTGAGGGTGTCAAAAAAATCACCGTCGGCAAGAATGTTGAAAGCATAGGCGTCTGGGCGTTCACGAACAATCAGAAGTTAGAAGCCTTTGAAGTTTCAGAAGATAACGGGCATTTTTGCGCCGTTGACGGTGTTCTGTTTTCAAAGGACATGAAAACTGTTGTTTTCTGTCCACCGGCGGGAAAGACCGAGTTTTCCATTCCCGACACGGTTGAAACAATCCGTTCAAAGTCGTTTTTCAAGTGCCAGAAGCTTGAAAAGCTCGTTTTGCCAAAGTGTTTGAAGAAGATTGAGGAAAAGGCTTTCTTCCGTTGCTCAAACCTTAACGACATTGTTCTTCCGCAAGGCATTGAAAGCATTGAAAAGGACGCTTTCGGCTATTGCTCAAAGCTTTCAAAAATTGTCATTCCGTCAAGCATAAAGTCAATCGGTGAATATGCTTTCTATAACTGCACGGCTTTGCTTGATGTTACGGTTGAGGCAAAAAAAGCCGATGTTGAACTTGGAAAAGAATGGCAGCCGACAAACAACGGGCTTTCAATCTCCGAACTGAAGGTCGTGTTCAAATGATAACAACAGCCTGCTTCGTTGTTCAAAGCAGGCTGTCAATTTATTGAATTATACAAAAAAGGTTAAAATCCAATATTCATGAGGTACATATCAATGAAAAAAATGATTGCATACTGCGGACTGGATTGCGAAAAATGCGACGCATATATCGCAACAAAGAACAACGATCAGGCATTACGCGAAAAAACCGCAAAGCTTTGGTCAGAGCTGAACAATGCGCCGATTTTGCCCGAACATATCAATTGCCGGGGTTGCCGTGTTGACGGTGTTAAAACCGTTTTCTGCGAAAGCATCTGTGCGATTCGCCGCTGCGCATTGAAAAGCGGTGTGGAAACCTGTGGCGACTGCTCTGAAATGGCAGAGTGCGCAACACTTAAAACAATTACAGAAAACGCTCCCGAAGCACTTGAAAATCTGAAAGGATAAAAGGTTATTCCAAAGAATATTTCATGATTTCAGGATGGCAAGAGGTGCCCCGTTTTCCGCAGGAAGCGCAATACACGGCAATTTTCGGAGATTCATCCCAAACCATTCTTTTCCAGCCGCTGTGGATATAGTAAGCCGGTTCTTTTGCGCAAGCCCATAACTCCTTTATGCCTCGTTTTTTTGCTTCCGCAAAAACAACGCCCTGCATTATTTTTCCGTAGCCCTTGCAATGCAGGTCACCACGAACGGCAATGTCACCCAATGTGTACACTCCGTCACGGACCTCCAGTGTTGATGCAGCCATCAGAGCACCGGTTTCCGGGTCATCCATTCGCCACATTCTGATTACTCTTTCAGGCATTCTTTCTTCAATAGACACACCCATTCCGCTTTCATGAAAAAGAGTGGAGAGAGATAAGAAATCTTCTGTTTCACGGATTATGTATTCTTCCATAGCTGCCTCCTCGGGTAGTAATTCTTTCCGATTATAACATTGCAGGTCTGACAAGTCAACAAATATTATGAAGTTGCGAAATATCCGGCAAACAGCCGAAAAATCGTAACCCTTGCAAAATCCTGCCATAAGGGGTATAATAAAATATAAGTGTGTGCTTTTGTGTGCACATAAAAAGCTCTTTATGAGAGGGTGACTGCTTTTGAATGATACCATTGCCGCCATTGCAACGCCACAGAACACCGGCTCTGTCGGCATTATCCGTATCTCCGGCGAAGACGCAATAGCGATTGCAGACCGTGTTTTTGAACCGACAGGAAAAAGTCGTCTGCCCTCCCTCAAAGGTTACCGTGCAGCACACGGCTATGCAGTTGCCGACGGAGAAAAGCTTGACGAATGCGTTGCACTCGTTTTCAGAGCGCCGAAAAGCTATACCGGGGAAAATGTTGTTGAATTATCCTGCCACGGCGGTCTTTTTGTTCTGAAGCGTGTTCTTCGTGCCCTTTTTGCCGCCGGCGCAAGACCTGCCGGAGCCGGTGAGTTCACCAAACGGGCTTTTTTGAACGGAAAGCTCGACCTCACCGAAGCGGAAGCCGTAATGGGGATCATCAATGCTCACAACGAGCAGGGCGTGAAAGCCTCGCTCAATACGCTTGAGGGCGCATTGAGCAAAAAAATCAGCGAACTTTGCGGACGGCTTGTTTCCGCTTCCGCTCAGCTTGCCGCATGGGTGGATTATCCTGACGATGAAATTCCGGAGCTTGAAAACACCGAGCTTCTTGAAACTCTTTCGGCCGTTGAAAAAGGTCTTGATTCCCTGCTTTCAAAATTCGATGCAGGAGCGGCAATCACAAGGGGCGTTGAAACCGCAATTGTCGGAAAGCCGAATGTCGGCAAATCCGCATTGATGAACCTCCTTTCCGGTCGCAACCGCTCCATTGTTACCGATATTGAGGGAACAACAAGGGATGTTGTTGAGGAAACCGTCAATCTCGGCGCTTTGGTGCTTCGCCTTGCAGACACGGCCGGAATCAGAAGCACGGCAGATGAGGTTGAAAAAATCGGCGTTGACCTTGCACGGACACATCTTGAAAGAGCAGGTCTTGTTTTTGCTGTCTTTGACCTTTCAAGGCCGTTCACCGCTGAAGATGAGGAAATCATTTCCCTTTGCAGGGAAAAAAGAGCTATTGCCGTCCTCAACAAAAGCGACCTCGGATCAAAGCTTGAGCTGGAGAAGATTGAGGAGTGCTTCAGCGAAAGAGTTGATCTTTG
>JAEDHZ010000105.1 GCA_016292705.1 Clostridiaceae bacterium | reverse complement strand
GGTGCCATTGCTGCACCCATGTTGTTTGCGTCCGTTATACCTAAATCACATATCGTTCCGATGTGAATGCAGTCGATATACGGGTTAGATTTGGAAGCGGTGTTCCTGAGCACTGCCGCACCTGCGCCCGTAACCGTCCATTGAGCTGTCGGCGGACGCTGGCCTCCGTATTCAAGCGGATAACGAAACTGCTTTTCCGCCGAGCAGAAGTGCGAGCTTGTTGCCGCAACACAGCAATCAAATCCACCCGATTCAATTGCAAGTGATGCCAGACACAGGGAAAGAGCCATTGTTGAACACGCACCGTACAGACCGCAAACGGGAATTTGAAGTGCTCTCAGCCCGAAAGATGAGCCAATGCACTGGTCAAGAAGGTCTCCGGAAAAAACTGCGTCAACCTCGTTGTTTTGTGTTGCTGCGTTTGAAAGGGCTTTTTTGACCGCTGTTTTGAGAAGTTCACTTTCCGCCTTTTCCCATGACGGAAGACCGAGGGTATCATCCTCAAAAACAATGTCAAATTCTTTCCCCAAAGGACCTTCGCCCTCCTTTTTGCCGACTGCGGCAGCGTTTGCAATTATGCGCGGCTTTTTTTCAAGAAAAACCGTGTGTCCTGTTCTTGTTGCCAAAGCTTTTCCTCCCAAAATAAAGAATCAATACCAGCCGAAAATATAAATAATCAATCCATACAAAACTGCGCTTCCGCAGCCGAAAACAATAACAGGTCCGGCAAGCTTGAACATGTTGGCCGCCGTACCCAGAATATATCCCTCGGAATGGAACTCCATTGCGGGCGAAACAATCGAGTTTGCAAAACCCGTTATCGGAACAGCAGTTCCTGCGCCGGCGTGCTTTGCAATCTTATCAAAAACGCCGAAGCCCGTAAGAATTGCCGTCAGCGCAACAATAACCACAAGAACAAGTGCTTTGACCTGCTCAAGCGTCATTGGTGTTTTTGAAAAAAGAAAAGTCAGAAGCTCGGCAAAACAGCAGATGAGACCGCCGATTAAAAAAGCCTTGATGCAATCAAGCAGAACGGGCGAGGACGGCGAAAACCGTTTTGCCATTCCGGAGTATTCTTCCTTTGAAACTGACATTTTGAATCACTTCCCGTAAAAATTCGTTACACCTATTTTTTGCCGGACGAGCCGATTTATGCAAATAATGTGAAGGATTTGTTCTCTTTAACTTGACAAAGCGTATTGTCACATATAAAATGAAATGGTATATTTTCGGCAGGCACGGTTGAATCAGGCCGCCAACAGAAAAGAGGTAATTTTAATGGCTGTTTTTAAAGCTTTTAAAGCTGTTAGGCCGCTGAGTGAAACAGCGGAAAAAATTGCTGCTCTTCCATACGATGTTATGAACAGCGAAGAGGCTCGTGAGATGGTTATAGGCAATGACCTTTCCTTTCTCCATGTTGACAAAGCGGAAATTGATCTGGACTTGTCAATCAATCCCTATGACGAAAAAGTCTATCTCAAAGCAAAGGAAAACCTTGATTCGCTTGAAGCCAAAGGCTATTGCAGACAGGATGAAAAGAACTGCTTTTATATCTACCGTCAGATTATGGACGGCAGAGCACAGACCGGCCTTGTCGGTTGCGCCGGAATTGATGATTATATTAACGGCGTAATAAAAAAACATGAGTTCACCCGTGCGGACAAGGAGCAGGACAGAATCAACCATGTTGATTACTGCAACGCAAACACAGGCCCGATTTTCCTGACCTACCGTGAAAACGATTTCATCAGCGAAACAGTTTCTGACTGGCAGAGAACACATTCGCCGGTTTATGACTTTGAAAACAGCTCGGTTCAGAACACCGTCTGGGTGATTGACGACGAAGCAACAAACAAAAAGCTTGCTGAAGCCTTTTCAAAAATAGACTCGCTTTATATTGCAGACGGACACCACCGCTGCGCATCCGCAGTCAAGGTTGGACTCAAAAGGCGTGAGCAGTTTCCGGATTTTGACGGCAGCGAGGAGTTCAACTTTTTCCTTGCTGTTGCTTTCCCGAAAAATGAGCTTGCAATAATGGATTACAACCGTGTTCTCAAAGATCTCAACGGTCTTTCAGAGGAAGCGTTTTTTGAAAAGCTTTCGGAAAAATTCACTGTTGAGGAATATAAAGGCGAGGGTGCATACCACCCCGAAAAGCGCCACACCTTCGGAATGTATCTTGACAAAAAGTGGTACAGGCTTGAAGCAAAGGAAGGAACATTTGACGAGGACGACCCCGTTTTAAGGCTTGATGTTTCAATTCTTCAGAACAACTGCATTGATCCCATCTTCGGAATAAGCGATCCGAGAACGGACAAGCGCATTGACTTTGTGGGAGGAATCCGTGGTCTCGGCGAACTTGAAAGGAGATGCTCGCTTGATATGAAGCTTGCCTTTTCAATGTTCCCCACCTCTCTTGATGAGCTTATGGACATTGCGGATGCCGGAAAGGTTATGCCGCCGAAAAGCACATGGTTTGAACCGAAGCTCCTCAGCGGACTTTTCATTCACAAGCTTAGCTGAACAAACAGAAAAACCTGCTGCAAGGCTCTTTGCAGGCAGCAGGTGATTTTGGTTTTATAAGCCTTTCCGGAAGGACTGATTTTAATGACAGAGAAGTTATATGACCTCGACAGCTATGTTACGGAATTTACTTGTAAAGTTGTTTCACTTTACAGTGATGAGGATTACATCTATGTTGAAACCGACCGCACCGCCTTTTTCCCCGAGGGTGGAGGACAAAGCAGCGACCGTGGTTTTCTCGGCGGTGCCTATGTTGAAAATGTTCAGATTGAGGGCGGAAAAATTCTCCACTATATTAAAAACAATGTTGAAAATGTGAGTAATCTGGCACCCGGAGCTCAAATTACAGGAAAAATCGACTTCAAAAAACGGTTTTCTGATATGCAGCAACATTCAGGCGAGCATATTTTTTCAGGAATTGTGCATTCGCTCTTCGGTTTTGATAATGTCGGCTTCCACCTCGGAACGGACTTTGTTACCATTGACACGAGCGGAGAATTGAGTGAGGAGGACATCTGTAAAGCTGAAAGCCTTGTCAATGAGGTTATCTGGAAGAACCTTGAAATCAAGGTCAGCTATCCCGGAAAGAATGAACTTGAAACACTCTCCTATCGAAGCAAAAAGGAAATTTACGATGCTTTGCGCATTGTTGAAATCCCGGGAGTTGATGTTTGCGCCTGCTGTGCACCACATGTAAAAAGGACGGGCGAAATCGGTTCGTTCCGTGTTGTGAAAAGCGAACGCCACCGTGGCGGAACAAGGCTATATGTCCTCTGCGGTGAACGCAATATGCTTGATATCAGAGCAAAACTCTTGCAAAACTACCTTGTCAGCAATCTCCTCGTCACAAAGGAAACCGAAACTTTCCGCATGGTTCAGAAGCTCAAAGATGAACGGACTGCCCTTGCGCTTGAGGTTTCTGCATTGCGCCGGGAGCTTGTCGGGCTGAAAAGCGAAAGCATTGAAAGCGGCGAACGCATAGTTGTCCTTTCGGATACCGATGACATGAATGAGGCCCGTGAGCTTGCCGATAAGCTTTCGGAAAAAGCGGGTGATTTTGCTGCGGTACTTTTCGGAAAAAACAACTGCCGGTATGTCATTATCTCCGGAACCGGCTTTGATCTTTCAGCGCTTTGCAGAGAGCTCAACAAAAGGTTTTCCGGTCGGGGCGGCGGACGGGGCGGAATTGTTCAGGGTTCGCTTTCCGTTTCCGATGAGGCGGAAGAATTTCTCAAAGAATTTCGCTTTTGAAGTTGTTGATTATTGAAAAAAGCGGCGCAAAATGATATCATGATAGTGGAAAAAGAATCTTTGAGGAGGGGAAGCCGTGGCGTGCAACAGCTGTGAATTCTGCGAACACAATCTGTATGATGAAGAAGAGGAAATGTATTATTGCGATGTTTCCTTTGACGAGGACGAAACGGCACGCTTTTTGAGCGGACGCTATGACTGCCCTTTCTTTAAATACTACGAAAACGAATACAAAATGGTAGAAAAACAGAATTGAGGTCATTTCATAATGGAATCATTGAAACACCTTTATAAAATCGGGCGCGGCCCTTCAAGCTCCCACACAATGGGGCCGGACAAGGCGGCACGGCTTTTCAAATCAAAGTATCCCGATGCCGATAAATATGTTGTTTTTCTTTACGGTTCCCTTTCCGATACGGGTAAGGGACACAAAACCGATGTTGCCGTTATTGAAGCGCTCGAACCGACAAAAACTGAAATTGTTTTTGCCGGAACACCGGACTTTCCTCTCCCGCACGAAAACACAATGGATTTTTTTGCCGAAAAAAACGGCGAGCGCATCGGTTCGGCACGGATTATGAGCGTCGGCGGCGGTAACATTGTTGTTGAGGACAGCGAAATTGCAAAGCACAGGGATGTTTATAAGGAGAACACCTTTGCGGATATCTCAGAGTATTGCCTTTCACATAATATCCGGATCAGCGACTATGTTTTTGAAAACGAGGGCGAGGAAATCAAAAGCTACCTTATGACCGTCTGGGAAACCATGAAGCAATCAATTTATGACGGACTGTCCACCCGTGGAATACTTGACGGCGGACTGGAGGTTGAACGCAAGGCACAACTCCTTTATAACCAGACGCACATTGACGAAAGCGACACAACAAAGGAAAACCGGATTGTCTGCGCTTATGCCTTTGCAGTCGGCGAGCAGAATGCCTCAGGCGGCGTCATTGTTACCGCACCCACCTGCGGAGCTTGTGCGGTTGTTCCCTCGGTTCTCAGATACATGCAGGAAAAACGGGGATTTTCCGATGAACAGATTATCCGTGCCCTTGCAGCCGGGGGAATTATCGGCAACCTTGTTAAGACCAATGCTTCAATAAGCGGAGCGGAATGTGGCTGTCAGGCTGAAATTGGAACGGCCTGCTCAATGGCAGCAGCCGCCCTTTGCGAGCTTTTTTCAATGGGTCTCGGACAGATTGAGTATGCCGCAGAGGTTGCAATGGAGCATATGCTCGGTCTGACCTGCGATCCGGTTTGCGGCCTTGTTCAGATTCCGTGCATTGAGCGCAACGCCGTTGCAGCGATGAGGGCAATAAACGCTCTTTCCCTTGCAAACTTCCTTTCAAACACAAGGCGGATTTCCTTTGATGATGTTGTTCAAACAATGTACCGCACCGGGAAGGACATTTCCTACAGATATAAGGAAACATCCAAGGGCGGTCTGGCAGAAATTGAATTGAAAAAGAAATGAGGATAGGATAAGTATGGACAAGATTGAAACCCTTTCAAAAATCAAAGACTGCGGCCTTGTTGCCGTTGTCAGAGCAGAGAACGAAACCGAAGCCCGGCGTATTACCGAGGCTTGCATTGAGGGCGGCGTTGCAGCAATTGAGCTGACCTTTACCGTGCCAAAGGCACACAGACTCATTGAGAGTATGGCGGACAGATATGCCCTCAACGGAGACATAATCATCGGTGCAGGCACTGTTCTTGACAGCGAAACGGCACGGATTGCAATTTTGTCCGGAGCGCAATACATTGTTTCCCCGCACCTTGACGAAAACATTCTGCGCCTTTGTGCACGCTATCGGATTGCGTGTATGCCGGGCGTTTTCACTCCCACAGAAGCGGTGAAAGCCCTTGAACTCGGCGCAGATATCCTCAAAATCTTCCCCGGAGACATTGCAACGCCGAAATTCATCAAAGCCCTGCACGGCCCCCTTCCGCAGGCGCAGATGATGCCTTCCGGCGGAGTAAGTCTTGACAATGCAGCACAATGGATTGAAGCCGGTGCGGTTGCTCTGGGCGCCGGCGGAAGTCTTACCGGCACGGCAAAGGACGGGGATTTCGCTTCAATAACCGCAACGGCAAAAAGGTTTATTGAAATTATCAGGGAAAGCAGAAAGTGAGATAGTGTCAGATATCATTTTGGGACTGTTTTCAAGGT
>JAEDHZ010000104.1 GCA_016292705.1 Clostridiaceae bacterium | reverse complement strand
GCAATAATAAAAAGGTCATATCCTCTGATAGTTTCGCAGACAACGCCCTTTCCCTCTCCGGTGGAAAAACGCGGAAGTGAAACATCAATAAGATATGAATCCTTTTGATATCCTTCAAAATGTATTGAGTTTTTGTGTTCGGACTTAACTTCCTTGCGGCAGCCGACAATGTAGTCGTTAATTTTTTTTGCAAAAGCCTCACAGCCTCTCATGGCAATAATGCCGAGACGGCCCTGCGGAACACTGGTCACTTCATCTCTGTTCAAAGCTGACATTTGAATACCCCCTGCATTTATTTATTCTAAAAACAGGCACGAACGGTTTCGCCCGTGCCGGAATCATACAAGTCAATTTTACCGCTTTGGGTTCAAGTTAGCAATAGAAATGCCGAAACTTGTCGTAAAAAATAAAATTACAAAATATAAATTATTTTAGCACTATATTACAAAAAGACGAAATTGGAAATTTCTGTCGTACTCACTGCGGTGCCGAGACGGAAAAAGTGAAAAAACCTGAATCATACATAGCTTGTCTCGGTGGTGATAACAGCGTAATAGTTTTCGTTCTGTTCTTTGATTTTTTGACAAAGCAGCTCTTCGGTCTGTTCTTCAGAAAGTCTGAATTCAAACGGAACAACCAGATCGAAAATGAGGTTTGTGTGTGTCGGACCGTCAACAACCCTGAAGTCGTGAATTTGAAGCGATGGGTCAATCTCCTGGCACTGAGCGATAACAAGGGAGTGCAGCTCATCAACACGCTCATCGTTCACAACGAGCGGATCCATGTGAACAACAAGCTGGATTGAAAAACGCTCCTGAACTTCCCGTTCAATGAGGTCCATTGTGTCATGGGCTTCAATGATGTCAACGGTGGTGGGAACCTCAACATGGACGGTTGCAAAGAACTTTGCCGCACCGTAGGAGTGGATAACAAGGTCATGAATGCCGATAACGCCGTCATGGTCAAGAATGAGCGCACGAAGCCCGTCAACAATCTCCTTTGACGGGGGATTGCCCAAAAGAATCCCGATGGTCTCCTTGAGAATGCCGAAGCCCGAATACATAATGAACAGCGCAACAAGAACACCGAAAACACCGTCAACAGGGAAGGATGTAAATTGCGAAAGAACAAGAGCGAGCAAGGTGGAACTTGTTGCGGCAATGTCGCTGATGCTGTCTGCAACAACGGCAGTCATTGCAGGAGATTCAATTTTTCTTCCGAGATAGCGGTTGAAAAGAGCGAGCCAGAGCTTTCCGCAGATTGAAAGCAGAAGAACAATACACGCTACCCAGGAAAAAACGGACGGAACGGGATTTTTAATCTTTTCAATTGAAGATTTGATGAGCTCAATTCCCATCATTTCAACAATAAAGCCAACAACAAGGGCGGCAACATATTCAATTCTTCCGTGGCCGAAAGGGTGCTCCTTGTCGGGTTTCATTCCGGCCATTTTGAAGCCGACAAGGGTAACGATATTTGAGCCGGCATCGGAGAGATTGTTGAGTGCGTCACCGGTGATAGCAATGCTGTGGCTTATCATTCCGATAACAAACTTTGAGGCGGCAAGAACAATGTTGACAATTATTCCCGTAACTCCGCTGAGTATTCCGTAACCCGTGCGCACAGAGGCGCTTTTTGTGTTTTCGCTATCCTTGACAAACAGCCTGACAAGTTGCCTGAACATTGGTAAAACCTCACTTTAATAAAGGTCAGATTCTAATGATTATTTCTTATCAACGATATGAACATCAAGCTGCTCATAGGGAATGTTGATGTTGTTTTTGTCAAAGGCAAGTTTAACGCTTTCCTGCATTGCAAAATAAACATTCCAGTAGTCTGCGTTGAGACACCAGAGCCTGACTGTCAGCTCAACAGCACTTGAGCCGTGTGACTTGACATATACCACCGGAGCGGGATCCTGCAAAACGGCTGAATTTTGTGTTGCCGTTTCAAGGATAACTGATTTTGCTTTTGTGATATCGTCGTTATATCCGATTGAGAATGTAAGGTCAACTCTGCGCTGTTTTTCTGCGGAGTAGTTGACAATGTGGTTCTTTGTCATGTCGGAGTTCGGAATAATAATACGCTTGTTGTCCACAGTTGTGATAATGGTGTTCATAAAACGGATTTCCGAAATATTACCGGCAAGACCGCCAACCTCAACAAAGTCACCGTTTTTGAACGGGTGGGTGAGAAGAATCTGGATTCCGCTTGCGCATTGTGCAACGCTGTCCTGAAGACCAAGACCGACAGCAACACCAACAGCACTGAATGCCGCAAGGATTGATGTTATCTTGATGAACATTGAAAGTGCTGTGAGGATGAAGATGAGCTTGATAAAAGCTGAAATCATCCGTGAGATGAATCTGTATACTGTTGGGTCAACACCGTGCGATTTCATGGCCTTTTTTGCAAGCTTTGAAACTAATCTTGAAAGCCAGATGCCGATAATGACAACAACAACAGCAATAATTATTGTTGGGAGTTTTTCCAGGAATTTGTTAAAAATATCCCATTCTTTCCACAGAGTGCTGAAATTGCGGACGGCTTCCTCGGGCTTGACAAACTGTCCGCTTTCGTCAAGCAGGGGATTGGTGGTTGATGGAGCCGCTTCAATTCCTAACTCCAGTAATTTCAATCGGAACATTTATCATGCCTCCTATGTTTTGACATTTTTTGAATTCTATCATATAAAAATGAAAATGTAATAACAAATCAGAAATATATTTTATTATCAATTGCTTTTTCCAAACTCTGTTGCGGTTTTCATTCAGGCAGATATATCATATAAGTTGAACTTTTGATCTGTTCATCCGCAATGGCTCAGAATATTGTTTTTCTGTGAAAAACCGGGCAACCAATATCAGCTGCCCGGTTGTGAAATTATTCGCTGAACATTGTTCTCTTCACATAGGAGGTGTGAAGAATCTTGTGTGCCTTATGGCTGTTCGGTTCACCGAGGTATTCTCTGTAAACCTCCTGAACATCTTCGTTTTCGTGGCTCTTGCGGTGCGGACGGCTCTTGTCGTTTTCATAAAGAGCGTTTGCACGGAGAGTTTTGTAGTCAACGAAGTTGCGTACCGATGCCGGCTGAACGGGCTGTCCGCCGCCGTTGATGCAGCCGCCGGGGCAGCCCATGATCTCAACGAAGGTGTAATCAGCGGTTCCGTCCTTGATTTTGTCCATGATAACCTTTGCGTTCTTTGTTCCGCTTGCAACGGCAACCTTAACATCAAGGTCACCAAGCTTATAGGAGGCTTCCTTGATGCCTTCCATTCCGCGGACTTCAGTGAACTCAACGCTTTCAAGCTCTTTTCCGGTGATGGCTTCGGCTGCTGTACGCAGAGCTGCTTCCATAACGCCGCCGGTTGTGCCGAAGATGACAGCTGCGCCGGTACCTCTGCCAAGCGGTGCATCGGGCTCTTCATCGGGGAGGGAAGCGAACTGGATTCCTGCGCCCTTGATCATTCTTCCGAGCTCTCTTGTGGTGAGGACGATGTCAACATCGGCATAGCCGCTTGCGCTCTGGTCGTCTCTTCCGCATTCAAACTTCTTTGCGGTACAAGGCATTGCCGAAACGGAAACAATATCTTTCGGGTCAATGCCGTTCTTTTCGGCGTAATAGGTCTTGATGACTGCGCCCTGCATCTGCTGCGGTGATTTGCAGGTGGAAAGGTGTTCAAGTTCTGTGGGATAGTAGTGCTCGCAGTACTTGATCCATCCGGGTGAGCAGGAGGTTACCATCGGAAGAACGCCGCCGTTCTTGACACGGTCAATAAGCTCGTTTGCTTCTTCCATGATAGTGATATCTGCGCCGAAGTTAGTATCGAATACCTTGTCAAAGCCGAGACGGCGGAGAGCTGCAAAGAGCTTTCCGGTAACATCTGTGCCTATGGGCATACCGAAGCATTCGCCGAGGGTTGCTCTGACAGCCGGAGCGGCCTGAATAACAACATGCTTTGTCGGGTCGTTGATGGCGTCAATAACCTTCTGGATATCGTCCTTTTCATAAAGAGCACCTGTCGGGCAGTTTACGATGCACTGGCCGCAGGAAATGCAAGAAGTCTGAGCAAGGTTAAGCTCAAAGGGTGAACCGATGTGAGTGTCAATACCTCTTGCGTTTGCACCGATAACGCTGATTGCCTGATTGTTGCAGGCAGCAACGCAGCGGCGGCAGAGGACGCACTTGTTGTTGTCACGAATCATGTGTGCGGCAGAGGTGTCAAGCTCATAAACGGGCTTGAAGCCGTCGAATGCACCTTCGTTGTCAACGCCATATTCAAGGCAAAGCTTCTGAAGCTCGCAGGACTGGCTGCGGACGCAGGAAAGGCACTTTCTGTCGTGAGTTGAAAGGATGAGTTCAAGTGTTTTTTTCCTTGCTTCACGGACTTTTTTGGTGTTTGTGAAGATTTCGGTTCCGTCCCTTTCAATCGGGAATACGCACGCAGCAACAAGCGAGCGGGCGCCCTTGACTTCAACAACGCAGAAACGGCATGCGCCGATTTCGTTGATGTCCTTGAGGAAGCAGAGAGTCGGAATTTCAATTCCAACCTGACGAGCTGCTTCAAGAATCGTTGTACCGTAGGGAACGGTACAGGACATTCCGTTAATTTTAATGTTAAGCATATTTTCCATTATCCCGTACCTCCTTATTCCTTGACAATGGCCTTGAAACGGCAAGCACTTTCGCACGCACCGCACTTAACGCACTTGTTTGCATCAATTTCAAAAGCAGCAAGCTTTTTGCCGGGTGCAACATAGTCTGTTCTTGTGATTGCCGAAGCGGGGCACTGCTTTGCGCACATTCCGCAGCCGAAGCAATTGTCTTTGACAACTTTGTATGTAAGAAGATCCTTGCATACACCTGCCGGACACTTCTTGTCAACAACATGAGAAATATATTCATCACGGAAGAACTTGAGAGTTGCAAGAACCGGGTTCGGAGCAGTCTGACCGAGACCGCAAAGCGAGTTTTCTTTAATGTAATAGCAAAGCTCTTCGAGCTTGTCAAGGTCTTCAAGAGTACCCTTGCCGGAGGTGATTTTGTCAAGCATTTCAAGAAGTCTTCTTGTTCCGATACGGCAGGGTGTGCACTTTCCGCAGCTTTCGTCAACAGTAAAGTTGAGGAAGAACTTTGCAATGTCAACCATGCAGTTGTCCTCGTCCATAACGATAAGTCCGCCTGAACCCATCATGCAGCCGATAGCTGTGAGGTTATCGTAGTCAATCGGGGTGTCAATGAGCGAAGCGGGGATGCAGCCGCCGGACGGTCCGCCGGTCTGCGCAGCCTTGAACTTCTTTCCGTTCGGAATGCCGCCGCCGATTTCCTCAATGATTTCACGAAGTGTTGTGCCCATCGGAATTTCAACAAGACCGGTGTTGGCAATCTTTCCGCCGAGAGCAAAAACTTTTGTTCCCTTTGATTTTTCCGTACCCATTGAAGCGAAGAATTCTGCGCCCTCACGGATAATTGTCGGAATGTTTGCGAAGGTTTCAACATTGTTTTCGGTTGTCGGCTTTCCGAAAAGTCCCTTGACTGCCGGATAGGGAGGACGGGGTCTCGGTTCACCGCGGTTGCCCTCAATCGAGGTCATGAGTGCGGTTTCCTCACCGCAGACGAATGCGCCTGCGCCAAGCTTTACATGAAGGTCAAAGTCAAAGCCTGAACCGAAGATGTTCTTTCCGAGGAGACCCATTTCCCTTGCCTGGTCAATTGCAATCTGGAGACGCTTAACAGCGATGGGATATTCCGCACGGACATATATGTAGCCCTCGGTTGCTCCGGTTGCATAGCCGCAGATTGTCATTGCTTCAACAATGCAGTGCGGATCGCCTTCAAGAACACTTCTGTCCATGAATGCGCCGGGGTCGCCTTCGTCGGCGTTGCAGACAACATATTTCTGGTCAGCCTTGTTTGCGGCGGTGAAGCTCCATTTGAGTCCGGTCGGGAATCCGCCACCGCCTCTTCCGCGCAGTCCGGAA
>JAEDHZ010000103.1 GCA_016292705.1 Clostridiaceae bacterium | reverse complement strand
CATATTCCCCAGTTGATACCGATACTCTCATCGTTAAAGCGTATACTGCGGTCGTTTTCCTTTGAGTAATAGTCATCAACCTTATAAAGCACCTCAACATTGTCCGTAAGTGTGACAAAGCCATGTGCAAAGCCCCGCGGAATGAAAAGGAAGTGCTTGTTTTCTTCAGAAAGGCGAGCGCTTACCCATTTTAGATATGTCGGTGAGCCTTTTCTCAGGTCAACGGCAACATCGAGAATTTCACCCCTCGTGCAACAGATAAGCTTTGACTGCGCTTTCGGAGCTTTCTGAAAATGAAGACCGCGCAAAGTACCTTTGCTTTGGGAAAATGAGCGGTTGTCCTGAACAAACACGGTGTCAATACCGAGGTCTTTGAATTTTTCATAGCTGTAGGATTCGTAGAACCAACCCCGGTTATCACCGAAAACATCCGGAACAATGAGCTTGACTTCCGGTATATCGGTCTTTTTAATTTGCATACATAACAGACCTTTCAAGAGTAGTTAATACTGCATCCGAATTTCATAATTGAATTTGCGGCAACTATCTGCCGGTTCGGATTATACTATTATTATCGTGAATAGTCAAGTGAAATACCCCGTGGTCAGAGAAATCCCCGGTACGCTCTTGACTTTTTGAGACTGTTCATGGTAGAATGAATCAGCATGGTTTGACGGTTCGGACCGTGCTGTTTCTGTGTCTACAAGGAGGATACCATAATGAAAAAAGATGTTGTAATCATTGGTGCAGGCCCTGCAGGTATTTTTACCGCCCTTGAAATGATTAAAAAGGGCTCAAAAAAGAGTATTCTGATCGTTGAAAAAGGACAAGCTGTTGAGAACAGACATTGCCCCAAGGATAAGACAAAGGTATGCGTTTCCTGCAAGCCGTATTGCCATATTACCACCGGCTTTTCCGGCGCAGGTGCTTTTTCGGACGGAAAGCTCTCGCTTTGCTATGAAGTCGGCGGCGACCTGCCCACACTTATCGGCGCACAGAAAGCCCAGGAAACCATTGATTATGCTGATAAAATATACCTTGAATTTGGTGCGGACGAGCATATTGAAGGTCTTGAGGATACTCTCGGCAAAAAGGAAATCCGTATCAAAGCGATTCAGGCAGGACTTAAACTTGTTGATTGCCCTATTCGCCACATGGGAACGGAAAAGGCGCAGGGAATCTACTATGCCATTGAACAGTATCTTCTTAATAACGGCGTTGAAATGATGTTCGGCAAGGAATGTGTTGATCTCATTCTCGAGGGTGACGAATGTAAGGGTGTTCGCCTCCAAAACAGCAAGGGCGGCGATGAGACTGAAATTTTTGCAAACAGCACGATTGTTGCAACAGGAAGGCGGGGAGCCGAATGGCTTGAGACCCTTTGTTCCGAATACGGAATTGCGCATCAGCCCGGTACAGTTGATATCGGCGTTCGTGTTGAGGTCAGAAACGAAATCATGGAAAAGGTTAATGAAACCCTTTATGAATCAAAGCTTATCGGATATCCTCTTCCTTTCAAAAACAAGGTCAGAACATTCTGCCAGAATCCGGGTGGATTTGTCAGCCAGGAAAACTACGATAACGATCTTGCAGTTGTTAACGGACACTCGTTCAAGGAGCTCAAAAGCGATAACACCAACCTTGCAATTCTTTGTTCCCATAATTTCAGTCATCCGTTCAATCAGCCGATAGCTTATGCGCAAAAAGTCGGCGAGCTTACAAATATGCTCGGAACGGGACACATTCTTGTTCAGCGTTTCGGTGATATTCTTGACGGAAAACGCACATGGGAAAAGGAACTCATGCAGTCCAATGTCCGTCCCTCGCTTCCGGATGCTGTTGCAGGCGATATAACTGCCGCAATGCCATATAGAGCAATGACCAATATCATCAACTTTATTAAGGCAATGGATCATGTTGTTGAGGGATTTGCCTCAACGGAAACACTTCTTTATTCGCCCGAACTGAAGTTTTACAGTAATCGCATAAAGATGGATGAGGATTTCAACACGAGCATTAAGGGGCTTCATTGTCTTGGCGATTCCAGCGGCTGGACAAGGGGACTGATGATGGCTTCGGTCATGGGTGTTCTCATGGGAAGAAAACTTGCTAAAGAAGACTGATTTATTTATATTCCAAGAAAAATATACCGCACATTTGCTTTTGGGGGCAATCGTGCGGTATTTTCGATGTGATTGAGCTATACACAGTAAAAGTTAGTCTCCCACGCAGGTATATACGGATGGTGGCGCAGAAAGATTTTGTAATCGGGGTTAATAGAAAGTATCTTTTCCGGGAGAGCAAAAAAATCCTCATTCCTATGGTATGCGCAGATATAAAGTTTTGGCTTATACTTTTTGATTGTTTCTTTAGCTCCGTCAAGCGCTTTATTCTCCGCACCCTCAATGTCCATTTTTATAAAGCTTACTGGTTCGGATATAACGTTATCTACGCTGTCAAAGCTCATCGGAACTCCGGCTTCGCTTTTTCGTGAATTGCGTCCGGCTTTCTTTTCAAAAAGCAAAGTATCCTTTTTGTCCCATGCACCGAGATTGAATAATGAGAGGTTATTCATTCCCTCGGTTTTTTTTGACAGCTTTCTGAAATTCTTTTCGTCCGGTTCAAAGGCAAAAATATGCTTGTATTTTCCGTTTGTAAAACGCATAAACTCTCTTATTGTATCGCCGTCGTATGCACCGAGGTCAACAATTGTTTCCTCTTCGGAAAGCCTGAGAATGTTGTTATAGACCTCGTCTTTTTCGCTTTGACATGAAAAGAGATATTCAGGTTTTCCGCTGACCTTGAAGTTGATGACATCAAGGAATGTTTTTCTTGATTTTTCATCCGCAAGCTGTGAATACGCACGACTGAAGCGTTCTTCGTTTTGTTTTACATAATCAAGTGTGAAAAGACCCTTTCCGGCAATCGGAACGGTTGGGGAGAACAGCCGGTGCTTTTTTGAAAGCTCTCTAATGAATTCAAGTGTTGTTTCATCATGAACGGCAAAGGTTGTAAGAATTACTAGCTCGCCATATTTTTCCTCTGCCTGAGACAAGGAAAGAACCTTTTTTCCGTGGAAAAGTTGACCTCTGACAAAGCCTTCGCTTGCAAAGGTGTCTGCAAAATGAATGTTGAGCTTTTCAAGCTCTTCAATTATCATGTCTGCTCCGTTGCCCATTCCATAGAGGAGTATGGGAAGCTCGTTTTCTTTCAGAATATCCCAAAGTCCCGGCTCTTCGATCATTTCTGTCAATTCCGTCACCTGCCGCATTGAGAAATAAATGCCTTGAACAGATGTCATCAATCATAGTTTAAGGCGATTTGTTACATGATATCACAACTGTGTGCAATATTCAAGGCGACGAATTGTATCCTGTATTAAAACAAATCATTATGATGACATATCATCAATATAATTGTTGATTTTGCACACAGAAAATTAATCAATGCGCTTGATAATTAAAAAAATAGTGATATAATTATTCCCATAGTCTGCGAGTTTTGCTCTGCATTTTGTGGACAATATGTCAGTAATCGGAAGGAGGCACCGGCGTTGGATGACCTGATTAAAAAGCTTATTGAGGTTGACCGTGCAGCACGGAAAAGTGTTGAAAACGCTGCCCAGGCGCGTGTTGCAGCCGTCAGGGAGCTTGACGAAAAGAAGCAGATGCTGAAAGAAAAGAACAATCGTGAATTTCTCCGGCAGTCTGAAGAGATGAAAAAGGCTGCGCTTTCGGAGTTTGAAGAAACCGAAAAGGTGATCTCCGAAAAGGAAAAAGCGGTTGTTGAACGCCTTTCTGCCGTCTTTGAAGAAAATTGCGACCGATGGGTTAATGAAGCGGTAGAAAACATTATCAACGGTTGAAGCCAACCGGGAAATGCGTGAGGTGAGCATTGTGTCCAAGGCATCAAACGCCGTTCTCGCCCTTTCCAGAGCGTTCTACGGAAAGCGGCTTTCAAAGCAGCAGTATGATACACTGCTCGCTTGCAGAAATACAAATGAAATTGCGTCTTGTCTCAGAGTTGGAACAGAGTATGCAAATGTACTTGCTGAGTCAAAGCTTAGTGATTTTCCGCCGAGAACTCTTGAGGATCTTGTTCAGAAATTCCGTTTTTCAAGGTTTGGTGCTCTCTGTCGCTATGAGCTTGCAATAGGTGATGAGTTTTACAAATACTTCATTATCAAAACTGAGATTGAGCAGATTCTGCGATGCACTCTTCTGATGTTTTCAAAAAAAACTCAGTCATATCTGCTTCAGGTGCATCCGTTTGTTGATAAACACCTGAGCATAGATCTTTTTGCTCTCGGCCGTGCCGATTCCTTTGAGGAGATTGCGCAGACGCTTGACAAAACCAATTACGGCAAGTTATACAGGCGTTGCCTTGAAAACCCGATGAAAAGCTATCTCACTTTTGAAATAGCCTTCAACACATATTTTGAACAGGAATTTCGCAAGCTTGTCAAAAAGTGCGGATCAAAGGGCGAGCGTGATGCTGTAACCGAGGTTGCGGCAAGGAGTCTGGATTGCAAAAAGCTTTCCGCTTTCTGGCGTGCACTCAAGTATTATCCGCAAAACATAGCGGCTCTTGTTTCTGCATTAAGCACGCCCGGCGGTGTGACAATGCTTTCCGAGAGTACACTCAAAAAGCTTGCCGAATGCAGAAATGTTGAAGATTTTATGTCGATTCTCAAAAAAACACCTTATAGGAGCGCCTCAAATAATGAGTCTGACCTTGAAAAGGAACTTGCTGTTTTTCTCCATTCCTTTTGCAAAAAGGAGATTCGCTTTTCCTCTTATCCGCCGGTGGTAATGCTTTGCTATCTGTTGCTTTCTCAGGACGAGACGATAAATCTTGTCCGCATTATTGAAGGCTGTAAATATGGTGTTCCGGCGCAGGAAATCAGGAAAAACCTCATCGGAATTGACGATTAAGGGGGTCAAAATCGTTGGCTATTGAAAAAATGAAGTTTGTGAGGATAAACGGTCCCGCCTCGCAGCTCAACAAGCTTATCACCGTCTGCTGTGCTGACGGCAACTTCCATCCTGAATACGCAGGAAATTTTATTTCCCAGTCAATGGGCTATGCTGCTCTGAATGAGGAGAACCCGTATTCTCAGCTTTTTGCAAACATCAAGGAGCTTGCAGCCTCTCTTGGTGTGAGTCTTGATGAGGACGCAAAAAAGATCAAGGGAACCGTTGTTGATGAGCGTTCAAAGGAGTATATCAGTTCTGTTGGCGAAACGCTCAATCATCTCGGCGAGGAGCTCAAAAATCTTTCGGACCAGCTTGAACAATGCACAGACGGTATAGAAAAGTATTCACACTTCACCGGACTTGATGTCGGACTGGATGAAATTTTTGAATGCAGGTTTATTTGTCCTCGCTTCGGTTTCCTTCCGAAGGACGGCTATCTTAAATTGACAAAGGGGTATTCCGAAAACCCATACATCCTTTTCTGTCCTTGTTCATCCAATGAGGCCGGTTATTGGGGAGCATACTTTGCTCCGAAAGAGCGTGAGGACGAGATTGACGGAATTTTTGCTTCTCTGCACTTTGAACGGCTCCATATTCCCTCTGCCGTCGGAACAACGGATGATATAATCCAGAGTCTCAACCAGAATATTGATATGATAAAGGAACAGCAAAAGGACCTTGATGAAAAAATCAAGTCCATCTGGGAAACGGAGGGCGAAAAAATAAAATCGCTCTATGTCAAGCTCAGGGAGCTTAACGCCGTATTTGAACTCAGAAAATATGCCGTTCACCACGAAAAGAGTTGTTTTTTTGTTGGCTGGATACCGGCCTCGGCAGAAAAAAGCTTCAGCAAGAGACTTGAGAAGTATCCGGAGTTCGTGACGGAAATTGAAGATCCGGAAAAGAATTCTTCGCCGCCGGTAAGGCTCAAAAACATAATATTTTCAAGACCGTATACCTATTTTGTCAAAATGTACGGTCTGCCGTCCTACAGTGATATTGATATTACCGCTTGTGTTGCCGCAACA
>JAEDHZ010000102.1 GCA_016292705.1 Clostridiaceae bacterium | reverse complement strand
TACTCCCGAAGCCGCTTCGGGCGGTATGATCGGAGTTGTGGAGGATGGTGACATTATCAGTATCAATATCCCCGAAAACACTATTGAACTCAAAGTTGACGCTGATGTTCTTGCAGAGCGTATGAAGAATTTTGTGCCTAAAACCAAAGAACTTTCCGGTTATCTCAAACGCTATGCGGCTTTGGTATCCGGTGGTGCGTCGGGGGCGATTCTGAACTGATATGAGAGTTTTAAGAGAAAAACTCGGAACACTTTGTATATTCAGAGAACTTCTGAACGACACGGTGATTTCCTCCCTTTGTGCTTATCTTGATAACCCCACAAACTCGGCTTATGCCGAGTTTGTGGCGGTACTCTATACACGGGCAGGCGGTAATCTTGGCGAATATATTAAGGAGCTTTGTTCTGATAGTGAGAATGTGTATGTTAAAACAATCGGACTTGGAAAATCAGTTCCTGAATATATGCTGTCATCTCTTGAGTCGGAGTTGGATATTTTGCAAGAGGTGGCGGAACTCAATAAAGAAAAGCTTTGCAGTTTACTTGAATATGACGGCTTCTTGCCGGAGTTCACAACTACAAGTTTACGCTTGAAAGAGTTTTATCTGCACAGAGCAGAAAACATTGGAAAATACGGTTACGGCATCTATGCGAAGAACCGTATGTTTTATGTGGACGAGCAAGGCATCATCGTGCCCGTGCTGTATCCCGACAAAACCGAACTTTCCGATCTTGTTGATTATGAGCGTGAAAGAAATATCATTATCGACAACACCAAGGCATTGCTTGCAGGCAAACCTGCGGCAAATATTTTACTGACAGGTGATGCGGGTACGGGGAAATCTTCAACCGTAAAAGCCGTTGCTAATGCTTTATGGAGCGAAGGGCTCCGTATTGTTGAGATAAGGAAAGACCAACTTCGCAGTATTCCAAAGATTTTGAATGAGCTGTCAAGCAATCCCTTGAAATTTGTTTTGTTTATTGACGACCTTTCATTCCTTAAAGATGACGATAACTTCAATGTACTCAAGGCGGTATTGGAGGGCTCTGTTACGGCAAAGTCTGACAATGTGGTTATTTACGCAACAAGCAACCGCCGCCACATCATTAAAGAGAAGTTCTCTGACCGTGAGGGCGATGATGTTCATCGGAATGATACAATTCAGGAATTGATTTCCTTGTCTGAGCGTTTTGGAATCCATGTAACCTTTTCAAAGCCGAACAAGGAAACCTTCCTTCATATCGTGCACCACTTGGCAGAAGAAAACGAAATCGACATGCCCGCAGACGAACTTGACTTGCTTGCCGAACGCTTTGCATTAGAGCGTGGCGGAAGATCTGCAAGAGCAGCAAAGCAGTTCATTGATGGGTTGATGTCAAGGTGAATCACATATACACAGTTTTATCTTCCTGATGTTACTGAATGTTATGTTCTAATCATACAGTATTCTCAAACTAAGTAAAGATTTTTGCTCACGCAAAAGATGGACAATGCGGTTTCGATTACCGCATATAAAAACCAACCCGAACCTGTTACCGCCTGGCAATAGCTTCGGGTTGGTTGCTTCTGGTGGAGATGGCGGTAATCGAAGCTTCGCTTCGTTCGCTGCTACGCAGCCTTTCGCATTATAAGTCCCTTTTGCTCACGCAAAAGATGGACAATGCGGTTTCGATTACCGCATATAAAAACCAACCCGAACCTGTTACCGCCTGGCAATAGCTTCGGGTTGGTTGATTTTGGTGGAGATGGCGGTAATCGAAACCGCGTCCGAAAATTCATCCGTCTGACTTTCTCCGGGTGGAGTTGCTCTTTTAAAATTCCCTCAGACTGACGCCGAACAACAGGCTTCAGCCCTTGGTAGCCCCTGAATCATGACAACCTACGAGGCGCTCGGCTGTTCACGTTCACTGCTGAGTGACGCCTGATGCTCCGCCGCAGTACTCAGAGCTCAGACGGGCTGCGTTAAGCAGCCTTCAATACTGTAGTATTGTCGTTTATTTTTAAGATTGTGCAGTTTTAAGTGATTACACGGCACTACCCGCTTATCAGAGTTCAGAGTCCCCGTCGAAATCCTTTCATCCCCATGTAAAATTATTGATGTTGACTTTTAGGTTCGCCCTTATATTCAACAACCTCTGACATTCTAACACCTTGTGTATGCTTTGTCAATGGAAGATTGAGGGAGTTCAGCCACGCGAACGCATCTCTCGCTCAATGTCTCGTTTTGCGTCACGTTTTGCGGCGGTTTCACGCTTGTCATAGTTCTTTTTACCTTTGCAAAGACCTACCTCAAGCTTTGCTCTGCCGTTGAGAAAATACACCGAAAGGGGAATGAGAGTCAGTCCCTGTTGCTTTGTTACACCGAAAAGGCGATTGATTTCTCTTTTGTGCATAAGCAACTTTTTGACCCTCATCGGGTCACGGTTGAAAATGTTTCCGTGATCATAGGGGCTGATGTGCATTCCGTTGACGAAAATTTCACCGTTTTCAATGCTGCACCAGGAATCCTTGAGATTGATTTTTCCCTTTCTGATTGACTTGACCTCTGTGCCGAAAAGCTCAATTCCCGCTTCATAAGTTTCCAGAACAAAGTAATCATGATAGGCTTTTTTGTTTTGTGCAACTTTCGGAATGTCATTGCTCTTCGCCACAAAGTTCACCTCTCTTTAAAGTTTCCGTCTGCCTTCAAGTGCCCGTGTCAGCGTCACTTCGTCGGCGTATTCAAGGTCTGCTCCGACAGGGACGCCGTAAGCAAGGCGTGTCACAGTCAGCCCCATCGGTTTGAGCAGGCGTGAAATATACATCGCCGTGGCCTCGCCCTCAACAGTGGGGTTGGTTGCCATGATAACCTCGCTGACTTTGCCGTCCGAAAGGCGGGCAAGCAGCTCCTTGATTGCGATATCCTCCGGACCCACCCCGTTCATCGGTGAAATCACGCCGTGGAGAACATGGTAGGTTCCGTCATATTCATGTGTTCGCTCAAACGCCATGACATCTCTCGGATCTTCAACAACACAGACAACACTTTCGTTTCGTGCGCTGTTTTTGCATATAGGGCAAAGCTCCTCCTCCGAAAGATTGCAGCAGCGAGAGCACTTTTTGATTTTTTTGTGAGCGTCGAGGATATTTTGCGCAAAGGCTTCGGCTTGCTCATCCGTCATTGAGAGGACATGGAACGCAAGCCGTTGCGCACTTTTGTGTCCGATACCGGGAAGACGCTCAAACTGGTCGATAAGTCTCGCAAGCGAGGCAACCTTGTAATCCGCCATCAGAACGGAAGATTAAGACCGCCCTTGAGCGCACCCATTGCCTGCTCCATTGCGTCGTCAGCCTTTCTCATTGCCTCATTTGCCGCCGCAATGATGAGGTCGGAAAGCATTTCAATGTCTTCGGGGTCAACAACATCGGGCTTCAGGTCAATCTTTTTGATTTCGTGTGCGCCAGTAACAACAACCTCAACCGCTCCGCCGCCTGCGGAAGCAGAAAATTCGGTCTGCTCAATCTCTGCCTGCTTTGCTTCAAGCTGAGCTTGCATCTCCTGAATTTTTTTCATCATGTTCATCTGGCCGCCGCCCTGCATTCCGGGAATCCTTGCTTTCATTTTGAACAGCTCCTTTATATCATTATTAAAAATACATTGACTGTTTAATCAACTTTAACGCTGATTCCGAGATCCGTCGCCTTTCTGACAAGGTTTTCAAGCGGATCCTTCGGTTTTTCCCCATCATTTTTCTGTACCGTGGAAACGGGATTGTATATTCCGAGACGGTATTTCTTACCTGTGACACGGAAAATTGCTTCCTTAACATCTCTTCCGTTCGTTCCGACTTTGATGAAAGAAGCAAAAGTCGGGTTTTCGCTTTTTATGAGAACAAATTCGCCGCTTATGAACGCAGTTGAACCGATGAGAATTCCCCAAAGCGGCTGGTTTATATGGGTGAGTTCAGACAGCACCTGAACCCAATCGGCAAACGGCAAAAGCTGTGCCTCGGCTTCGGACTGCTGTTGCGCCACCCCCGGGTTGAAATTGTTCGCAGGTGTTTCGGGAACAGAGACGGGTGTTTCCCAGCTTGCACGGGCCGGAGGCTCTTTTATCACCGGTTTTTCTTCTTCAACCGGCGGCGGTGCAAAAAAGCTATCCTGCTGTGAAAGCTGCGCAGATGTGTTTTCTTCCGTTACCGGAGCGGTCGGTGCTTCTTTTTCGGTTGCTTTTTCAACAATGCTTTCAGTTGATGTCTCTGTTCGGGAAACAGAGACAGCGCTTTTGAGCGCAAGTTCCAATGCGGCGATGCGGCTCAGAAGTGCGGCATTGCCTGAGTCGAGCGCAGGTGAAGCAAGGCGGATAAGCGTCATTTCCATTTCAATGCGCCTGTTGACCGAGCGTTTCAGGTCGGCAGAAGCGGATTGAAGCAAATCTATTGAATAAAGTATACCCTCAAGGGTAAAGAGGGCGCTTTGTTTCCTGAAGCCTTCAAGCTCATCCTTTGTGCAGACAAGAACATTTTGAGCATCACGAACTGTTTTTGCAATCATAAGGTTGCGAAAATGCAGTGTCAAATCGGCGCAAAGGCGTTCCATGTCGCATGAAGCGGCATAAAGCTCGCTGAGCCTCCCGATTGCGGAAGCTGAATCATGGTTTGCAATGTCTCCGGCAATTTCAAAAAGGTGATCCCTGCCTGCAATTCCGGCAACGGCGCAAACGGTTTCGCTTGAAACATGAGCGGAGTTTGAAATGCACTGATCAAGAGTTGAAAGCGCATCCCTCATTCCGCCGTCCGCAAGGCGGGCAATGAGCACTGCCGCATCCTCATCAAGGGAGAAGCCCTCTTTTCCGGCGATGTAATTCATCCGCCTTATCATGTCCTGCGAACCAACACGCCTGAAATCAAAGCGCTGACATCGCGAAAGAATGGTCACCGGGAGTTTATGAACCTCGGTGGTTGCAAGGATGAACATAACATGCGCCGGGGGTTCTTCAAGTGTTTTGAGCAGTGCATTGAATGCACCGATTGAAAGCATGTGGACCTCATCTATGATATAGACACGGAACTTGCAGTTGACGGGTGCAAAGCCTGATTCATCCCGGATGTCACGGATGTTATCAACACCGTTATTGCTTGCTGCGTCAATTTCAACAACATCAAGAATTGCGCCGGAGTCAATCCCACGGCAGATTTCACATTCGTTGCAGGGGTTGCCGTCAACGGGATGCAGACAGTTGACCGCCTTTGAAAGGATTTTTGCGCAGGTGGTTTTGCCCGTTCCTCTTGAGCCTGTGAAAAGGTATGCATGGGAAAGCTTTCCCTTTTGAATTTCGCTCTGGAGCGTTGAGGTAATATGATCCTGACCGACAACATCGGAAAATACCTTCGGGCGGTATTTTCTGTAAAGCACCTGATACAAGCCTTTTCACCCCCGTAAAAAATATGCCGTTTATATAAAAAACAGGCAAGACACGTTCGCTTGGTCACACAGCAACAGGCCTTACTGTGTCGCACAGTATTCCTGCTTAATGCTGCTCGGTTCCCCGCCTGACATGGTTCGCAGTATCCTGTCGCACAGGACCCGCTGCTGCATGACCAAATTAAAGTATCTTGCCGGTGGCTATACGGCACGGAACCGCATTAGCCTGACTATTATAATATAAATGCGCAGTAAAATCAAGTGTTTTAGAAAGTTTATTTGGATAACAGTTGTGCTTTTATGCTGTTCATTTATGAATAAACGCTGCAAACGGTTTTTGTTTTTGCTCCGCAGGGTTAAATGTAAAAAGAAAGCAAGAGCCTTGCCATAAAAGCAAGCGTAAAAACGGGGCTGTGACGAAAACTTCCATTTCGTCACAGCCCCATCCTTTTGTGCGTTTATTATACAGGCTCACCTCGGCCGCTTGTTATCCGACCGGAAATAAACATGGCGGTTGATTTATGGGCGGTGCTTTGTTTTCGGGCGGTTTCTTCGGGGCGGTTGTATTCGGACAGCTTTTTATCTTCATCTTTGAAAAAATTATTTTTAGTATTGAAAAATTTAGAAATACATGTTATACT
>JAEDHZ010000101.1 GCA_016292705.1 Clostridiaceae bacterium | reverse complement strand
TGCTGAGGTCAACCAAGGGTGAGGAAATGAAGCGATAAGGTTCAATCTCCGTGAGGGCGGCAGGATCAATCACAGTGCCAGCCACATCGATTCCGCCCGTGAGCGATGCTGAAGCATAGACTTCATTATAGGCATAGTCAACAACATAAAGCTTAATGTCTGAAAGCTTTGAAAGGTCTTTCCTGCTTTTTTCGCTGACATTCACGGTATAGGTATAAACTCCGTTTTCCGGTTCAATTCCCTTGAACGATACCGACCCCAGAGAGCGGTCGTTTGCGCCGAACATTTCAAAGCCCATAACATAGCGGTTATCCTTTATTCTGACGGTAAGGATTGCTTCGCCGTCTTCAACTCTGTAATCGATGCTTTCAACCGTCGGTTTTTTGTTGTCAACAACAAACGGGAACGATACTGTTACCCTCTTGCTCTTGTAGTTCGCCGGGGTTGTTGAAACCTTATAGACATAGCTTTGTCCGTCAACAAGACCCCTTTCTCCGCCCCAGAGCAGTCCCGTTTCAGGTCTTGACGGGTCGTTCGTCTTTCGGGCATATTCAATAAGGGATGAGCCGCAATAACGGAAAACTCCGCTTTGAGTAAAGAGGTTATAGTCCATTCTCTTTCCGTTGCGTATAAGTCCGACGCTTACGGTAATATACGGATTTTCCAGCTTGCTTTGTAGCGCATTGACGGAATATGCGCAGTACTTTGTATCAATACCGTATTCCTTACCTTTTTCAAACATATTTGCGCCGAGAGGATAATAGTCATCGCCGTCGGAGACCATAAGTCCCCACTGCTTTCCGAGGTATGACGGTTCGCTGTCATACATGGAATAATCGAAAAGCATCGGATTCGACCAATCACCGTTGAAGGAAACGAACGGGATTGAAAGTGCAGGCACCTGCTCATCTTCGCTTTCAAGGAAAACAAAGCCGTCAACGAAAAATCCGTTTTTGAAAGCTTCACGCATTTTTGAAATCAGTTCCGGCGAAACGGTGAGCCTGACAAAAACGGTTCTGCTTGCGCCGGCAGCAACGGTAACGGTCTCGTTTTCAACATCGGCGCCGTATTCAACCGAACAGTCCTTAGACTGTATTTCAGAGGCGGTGAGAGTGTTGATATATTCTCCGTCCGATTTTTTGCTGAAGCTGTCGGTCAACGCAACGGTACGCAGTTTATAAACCAGTTCTGACGATGAAAGGTTATGCACCTTGAACGAAAACTCAAGAACACCGTCCGTATCCTCTCCAAGCTCAATTTTCGGCCTTGAAACGCCGTCATTCTGAGTGAGGTATGCAGGAGTTTCAAACGCTTTTTCAACATTGGCAAAGCCTGCGCCCTGCTGTCTCGGTGAATAATAGGTGAGCTTATCCCATGCGGAAAACGGCTCGGCAGTGCTCATCAGAAGGCTGTTGATAAACTCTGCACTGTTCTTTTTTTCAACTGACGGGAATTTCTCGCTGACATACTGCCTGACAAGGGCATAGATGCCTGAATAATACGGAGCAGCCATTGAAGTTCCGCTCATATAATCATAGGAGTTTCCGGGAACACTTGAATAGATACTGCTTCCGGGTGTTGTAATCTCAGGCTTCAGACGAAGGTCTGCCGTTACACCCCAGGAGGAGAACGAGGAAATCTTCATAGAGCCGACATCTTCAATGCTGAGCGCTTCATCCGAGGATGATTCATACTGCGAAACGGCAGCGGAAGCAATTGCCATCGGCCATTTGTAGCTCGCCGGTGAACCGACGGTTCCGTAATCAAAAAGATCGGCGTCCATTTTTTCATAGCCGGAGACGGCATCGTTTTCACCCATGCTTGCTTCATTTCCTCCGGAACAGGAAACTGTAATTCCGCTGCGCTGAAGCTTTTTGAAAACAGCTGAGGAAAACGGATTGTCATGGTTTTGTCCGCACGGAGAGCCGAGGCTCATGTTTATGACATCCGCACCGAGCTTAACTGCATCGTCAAGAGCAGCAAGAATCGATTCATCTTTGGCGTAGGAGCCCTTTTTATCACCGAAGACCTTCATCAGAAGGAGCTGTGCATCCGGCGCAACACCGGTCATCTCTGAACTTCTTCCTGCAGCAATTCCTGCAACATGGGTTCCGTGATCGGAATACTTATTGGAGACAGTTTTGTCAATTTCGGCATAGTCCCAGATATACGGAATCTTTTCCGAATAGTAGTTCACTCCCCAACGAGGAACAATCGTATTCAGCAACTTAAAAGTTGTAATTGTGTTGATATCCTTTTTTGAAAGAGTCGGCGAAGCAACCGAGCCGGAAAAGACCTCATGACTGCATTCAAAGCCGGTGTCAAGAACGGCAATGACAACACCCTTTCCGGTATAGCCCTTTTCCTGTGCTTCGGGAACTCCGGTGAAGAGGTCATAGTCAAATTTTCCGTCAAGCGACTCTTCGGCAAACTCTTCCTCGGGCTGATTATAGCGAGCGGCAATGCTGACGCTTTTTACCCCCGGAAGCTGCTCAATTGTTGAAATGCAATTATACGGAACAATAAGCGAAAAACCGTTGAACACAAACGAATATGAAAACGAATTATTGAAATCGGCATCGGAAATCTTGTTTTTGATGAGTGTTTTGATTTTTTCCTGTGCCTGTTCAATTTTTTGATACTCTCCGCTCTGCAAATATGAAGAAAGAAGCTGACAGCGTTCTTCGGTGCCCGACACCGAATCAAGCAGACTCTCCTCTTCAAGTTCAACAATAACGGCAACACAGTCGCCTGAGTTCAGAACTCCGCCGGGATTTTCATCTCCCGTCTTGCTTGAACCGCCAAGGAACGAGGACAAGGCAATCAGAAAACTGAGCACCATAGCGATAAATGATTTCATGTAAATCTCCCCTTTTCTTCCGATTAACAGGAAATAATTTTGTATTTTATGATACCACAGTTTCAAACCGATAGCAATAAGAATACAACAAAACCCGCCCGATAAGGCGGTTTTAGCTTTAAATTATCATGTCAGGCAAGTCTTTGCTTTTCAATTTTCCTGATAAGTGTCGGAATGAGCACAAAGCTGAGCACTCCGAGCATGGCGCCCTTGATTGCATTGAGAGCCGTTGCCGACCAGATTGCACCCCACAAAGCCTTGCTTTCAAGCGTTACTCCAAGGAAATATTTGAAAAACGGAGGGTCAATGAGATAGTTTGCGCCGATACCGACAAGAACAATTGAAACGATACCCACCACTGCGGCAACAACAACGCCCGATTTTTTCTTGCTCCTTTTATAAATCAGGCAGAACGGAACAATGTATGCAATGCCCACAATGAAGTTCATCAGATTGCCGAACCCCATCTGAGTACCCATACCTTTGACAGCAAGCTCAATAAGGTTTTTCACAAGCTCAATAACCACGCCCCATAAGGGACCGTAGAGTATTGCTCCGACAAGCGCAGGAACATCGCTCATATCAAGCTTCAGATGACCGGCACCGGGAAACAGCGGGAACTCGAGGAGATACAGCACAAAGCTGACTGCGCAAAGCATTGCAACGGCAACATAGCGGGTGAAGTTTTTACTTTTTTTCATTTTTGATCAACCTTTCAAAAGAAATCGACAAACAAAAACGCCCGCAAAAAATGCGGGCGCAGAAAAGCAGATCACATGTTTTTCTTCTTCCGTCCGGACTATGACCGTCGGCTTCGGAATTGCACCGAATCGGCTTTGCATATAATGCAAAGTTCGCAGGCTGTAACTGCCGGTGAGGAATTGCACCTCGCCCTGAAGATTCATTTGTCGTACTGTCAGTATATTACTGTTTTCTGTTTTTGTCAACAGATTCCGGAGTTTTTATTAAGGAAGTTCTGATAAAATCTGATCTGCATATTGCGCAGTCGGTTTTTTCGTCAGATTATGCAAAAGACACACAGCAATCCTGTCGGATTCAGAGTGGTTCTTCTGTAATCCGGCGGAAATGATGCAAATTATAAGTTCATCACATCATGTACTGTGATTTATTAGGCTTTTTCCTAAACTCTTGTTTCAAGCACAGTCAGCGAGCCGAGCAGTTCAACCTCTCCGAGACCTGCCGGCAGGAAAACGCTCTCTCCTTTATAAAAGGTCAGAACGCTGTCGTTATGAATGAGCACTCCGTTTCCGTCAAGAGCTACAAGGGAAACAAAAGAACTTTTATCCGCAGTAACTTTCAGACTTTCCTCCACATCAAGCCGGTATGCGGTAAAGTTCTCACAAGAGGCAAGCAGGGTGCGCCTGCTTTCTCCGATAAGCTCGGTATTTTTCGGTTCAAAATCAGTTTCGGTGGTTTTTTCAAGATTCAGAACATCGAGAGCTTTCTGAACATGAAGTTCCCTGGGCTTTCCGTTCTGAAGCCGTCCGTAATCATAAACACGGTAGGTAACATTTGAGCTTTGCTGAACTTCGGCAAGGAGGATTCCTTTTCCGATTGCATGGAGCGTTCCGGCCTTGATGAAAAAAACATCACCCTTTTTGACGGGTACTTTGTTGCAGCAATCAAGCACCGTGTTGTTTTGAATTGCGCTTTCAAACTCTCTTTTTGTCATATCCTTTGAAAGACCGAAAATCAGGCTTGCGCCCTCCTCGCAGTCAAGGATATACCACATTTCGGTTTTTCCGTCCTGGTTCTCATGTGCTCTTGCATATTCGTTATCCGGATGAACCTGCAAAGAAAGGTTGTCCTTTGCGTCAATGATCTTTATAAGCACCGGAAAAGAGGAAAACTTTTTGCAGTCCGTTCCGGAAAAGTCGCTCCCCTCCTCTGAAAGGACATCTGAAAGCGTTTCTCCCTTGAAAGAAGTGTTTTCAACAAGGCACTCACCGTCCGGGTGGCAGGAAAGCACCCAGGCTTCTGCCTGGCGGTCACCCTCAGCAGGATAATCAAATTCCTTTGAAAGCCGTGTTCCGCCCCAGATGTAATCCTTTATTGCAGGTGTAAGTTTTATCGGTTTCATATATACAAGACCTTTCATTAATCATATACAAGCTCCTCTGACAATAAAATGTTATGAAAGGAGCGATATAAATGCAGTATAAAAGCACAATGGTGATAGTAATGCTTGCCGCCTTTTCCCTCATCACCCTTTTGGTGATGATAAAAAGCAGGCATTTTTTCAAAGCGCTTATCCTCTCTGCCGCCCAGGGCATTGCCGCACTTTTTGCCGTCAATCTTCTTTCGGCAGCAACCGGTGTTTCGCTCGCTGTCAACCCGGTTACGCTCGCCCTGTCCGCAGTCGGTTCACTGCCTGCGGTGATTGCGATGCTCGTTTCAAGGCTGTTCATTGCCTGAGTTAAGCAGAAAAACAATCGCAGTATTTATGCTTTTCAATCAACGGACACCGAGATAGCTTTCGATTCCGTCGGCTATTGCGCAGGCAATTTTATCACGGTTTCCGGAATTGAGCAATAGAGTGCACTCGTTTTCGTTGGTAATGAACGCCGTTTCAATGAGAACGCTCGGGCATTCCTCAAGCCTTGTCACGCTGAACGGATTGAATATTGTTCCGACAGCGCAGGCATTGCGCTTTGAATAGTCGGAAGCATAGAAGTCATTCTGAAACAGTGCGCACATTTTTTCATAAATTGCGCCTGCAAGAGGCTTTGAGAACGGGCGGAAGTAATAGACTGCCGTTCCGATTTTTGAGGTGTTGACAGAAGCGTTGCAATGAATGCTGAGGAAAAGATCAGCGTTCTGGTTGCGTGCGTAGGCTTTGCGTTGCTCAAGCAAAACATCGCTGTCATCAGGTCGCGTCAGAGCAACCTTTGCGCCACGGCGTTCAAGCTCGCTTTTTGTTGCAACAGCGAGGGCAAAATTGAGAACGCTTTCATTCACTGCGCCGGAAAGCCCGACCGCTCCGCCGTCCGCCCCACCGTGACCGGGGTCAAGGAAAATGAGCGTGTCTGAAAGTGATTCCGGCTTTCCTTTGATCGTCAGAACAAGCTGATTGTTGCCGTTGCGTGTTATGCGGTAACCGTAATACTCTCCCGCCTTTTTGAGGGTGAAGGTCAGATTCACGGCGTTCAGGGAGGAATCCGCACTCCATCCGGCGGCGGAAACAACATCGCTTTGCGCGGCATCA
>JAEDHZ010000100.1 GCA_016292705.1 Clostridiaceae bacterium | reverse complement strand
TAAAATATACTTCCATGGAGATGTTATATGAGAGTTATAAGCATACTCAATGACCCAAAGCCGTCGCTTTCCTTTGAGGTTTTTCCACCCAAAAAGGAAACGGCACTTGAAAGCGTTGAACGGGCTGTCAAAACGATTGCGCAGATTAAACCGGCATATATGAGCGTTACCTACGGAGCCGGCGGAGGAACAAGCAAGTATACGCTTGATATTGCAAAAAGCATAAAGGAAAAGTACGGCGTTGAGACCGTTGAACACCTGACCTGCGTTTCCTCAACAAAGGAAATGGTGCGTCGTCAGATTGAAAACATCAAAGCAAGCGGCGTTGAAAACATTCTTGCGCTTCGTGGTGATATTCCGGCGGATATGCTTGATTGCGACAGGAACGGATGGGCATATAACCATGCAACCGAGCTCATAGCTGAACTCAAAGAGGCTAACCCGGATTTTTGCATCGGGGCTGCGTGCTATCCGGAAATTCATCCGGAAAGCAGAAACAGCAAGGAGGATATCCGGTTCCTCAAAGCAAAGGTTGAGGCCGGCTGCGAATTTTTGACAACTCAGATGTTTTTTGATAACACTCTGCTTTATCGATTTCTCTATAAGCTTCGTGAAGCCGGTGTGAATGTTCCGGTTGTTGCCGGAATAATGCCGATTACAAAGGCAAACCAGGTTGAACGGGCTGTGAAGCTTTCCGGCTGTCATGTTCCTCAGAGATTCATCAGTCTTGTTGATCGCTTCGGCAGTGACGAGGCTTCAATGAAGCAGGCAGGCATCGCCTATGCAACAGATCAGATTATTGACCTTTTTGCAAACGGTGTCAGTAATGTTCATGTATATTCGATGAATAAGCCCGATGTGGCTCAGAAAATATATTCAAACCTTTCGGATATTCTCGGAAAAAGCTATGAGTGAGGCAGTAATAAAAAGCTATAGTGATATTCCGCTGAATGAACGGGAAGTTTTCAGGTATATGTCCTGCAAGTTTCCCGATGAGCAGACAAAAAAGCTATTCAGTCGGTGCATCAGCGAATGTGAAAGCGTTCTTTCCTATAAGGCTTGTTTTTGCGAGTTTCCGCTTGTGTTTTCCGGCGATGAAATCGACCTCGGTTTTGCAAAAACAAAAAGCAAGTCCCTTTCTGTCAACCTCAGAGGATGTGTAAAAGTTATTTTGTTTGCCGCAACAATCGGTCACGGAATGGACAGGCTTATTAAGGCACAATCTCTCGTTTCGCCGGCAAAGGCTGTCTGCCTGCAGGCAATCGGGAGCGAGCGTGTGGAAAGCCTTTGCGATACTTTGAATGACGAGCTGAAAGAGCAGTATAAAAAACAGGGCTTTAACCTGAAGCCGAGGTTCAGTCCCGGTTACGGCGATCTTCCGCTTTCGCTTCAGAGGGAGATTTTTTCCGCACTCAACTGCCGGAAACTGCTCGGAATAAGTCTTGGTGAAAACCTGATGATGACGCCGTCAAAATCCGTAACAGCGATTATCGGTGTTTATGAATAACGATTGGGGGCAACCTTCTTGAGCATTTCTGAACTTTTAAACAACAGAATAATAATTCTTGACGGCGGCTTGGGAACCTATCTTCAAAAGGAAGGACTCAAGCCCGGCGAGGCAACGGAAAGCTGGAACCTTTCGCATCCGCAGGTTGTTCAGAGCGTTCATAAAAAGTATTATGATGCAGGAAGTAACATTGTCTGCGCAAATACATTCGGTGCAAACAGCCTTAAATATGAGCCGGATGAGCTTGAAAGAATAATCAAAGCGGCAATTGAAAATGCAGTTGCCGCAAAAAACGCTTCAACCGCACCGCAGGAAAAGTTTGTTGCTCTTGATATCGGTTCGCTCGGAAAGCTTTTGAAACCGTTCGGGGATCTTGCTTTTGAGGATGCGGTTGCTGCTTTTGCGGAGGTTGTAAAGCTTGGCGTAAAATATAATGTCGATTTAATCATGATTGAAACCATGAACGACAGCTATGAAACAAAAGCGGCTCTTCTCGCCGCAAAGGAGAACAGCACGCTTCCTGTTTTTGTTACCAATGCTTACGGTGAGGATGAAAAACTCATAACCGGTGCAACTCCGGAAGCAATGGTTGCAATGCTTGAGGGCATGGGTGCCGATGCAATCGGTGCAAACTGCTCCCTCGGCCCCGGTCAGCTTCTTGGAATTGCAAAAAGAATGCTTGCTTGTGCGTCCGTGCCCGTAATAATGAAACCGAATGCCGGTATGCCGAAAAGCGTTGACGGAAAAACAGTTTTTGATGTTGACGCCGTGGAATTCTGTGCTCAAATGAAAAAGATGGCGCAGGCAGGAGTGTCCATTCTCGGCGGTTGCTGCGGAACGAATGACAGCTATATAAGGCTTCTTGCCGAAACTGTCAAGGATGTTGAATTTAATAGACAGACTGAAAAGAATCTGACAGTTGTTTCGTCATATACCCATGCCGTATATTTTGGCAATAAGCCCGTAATAATTGGGGAAAGAATCAATCCTACGGGCAAAAAGCGCTTTAAGCAGGCACTTTTGGAAAACGATATCGGCTACATTCTTCGCGAAGGACTTTCCGAACAGGAAAACGGTGCGGATATTCTTGATGTAAATGTCGGAATACCCGGAATTGATGAAAGTGCAATGCTTGCAACTGCGGTCTTTGAGCTTCAGGGAGTGCTTGATCTGCCGTTGCAGATTGATACTGCTGATATTTCTGCAATGGAGCGTGCTTTGCGGCTGTATAACGGCAAAGCGATGATTAACTCCGTCAACGGAAAAGAGGAAAGCATGAAAGCGATATTCCCTCTTGTCAAAAAGTACGGAGGGGTTGTTACTGCGCTTACTCTTGATGAAAACGGAATACCCGAAACAGCTGAAGAGCGTGTCCGAATTGCCGAAAAGATTCTGAAAACTGCTGAAGAATACGGAATTGACAAAAAGGACATTGTTTTTGACACACTCGCAATGACGGTCAGTGCCGATCCGTTTGCGGCGAGAGTGACAATAAAAGCGCTTTCGGAAATACGCCGCAGACTCGGCTGTCACACAAGTCTCGGCGTTTCCAATGTTTCTTTCGGTTTGCCGGAAAGGGGAGCGTTAAACTCATCGTTTTTCCTGCTTGCTCTTGAAAACGGGCTTTCCGCCGCAATACTTAATCCCGCAAGTCGGGAGATGATAAGCGCATATAAAACATATTGTGCGCTTTGCGGACTTGATGAAGGCTTTGCGGACTACATTTCTTTCTGTGACGAAAACAAGGCGGAAACGAAAACTGCTGCCGTGCTTCTGGAAAAGGAGGAAGACCTTTCTGCAACGCTTAAATCGGCAATCATCAAAGGACTCAAGGACAATTCCGGAGAGCTTTGCGAAAAGCTGCTTTCAAAAACGGACGGACTTGAAATTGTGAACACAGTTGTCATTCCGGCTCTTGATGAGGTGGGCAAAGGTTTTGAAGAAAAAAGGATATATCTTCCACAGCTTCTTATGAGTGCGGAAGCGGCAAAAAGTGCGTTTGAAAAAATAAAAGCTGCATCAATTCAAAAGGGGAGCGGTGCGGGTGATAATTCGTTCCCGGTCGTTCTTGCAACCGTAAAAGGCGATGTTCACGACATCGGAAAGAATATTGTCCGCCTCCTTTTGGAAAACTACGGATACAATGTCATTGACCTCGGCAAGGATGTTGAAAAGCAAGCGGTTGTTGACGCTGTCAAAAGCAATAATGCAAAGCTTGTCGGGCTCAGTGCTCTCATGACAACAACTGTTCCCGCAATGGAAGCAACAATCAAGGCTCTGCGAGAGCAGGCGCCTGAATGCAAGGTCGTTGTCGGCGGTGCAGTTCTGACGAAAGAATACGCTGAAAGCATCGGTGCAGATAAGTATTCAAAGGATGCAATGGAAACTGTAAGATATGCTGAAATAATTCGCAATAAAGCTGAATAAAATGAAAAGAGGTATTTTTATGGAAATCACTCTCACAAAGGATAATTACGATGAAATTGTCAATCAGAGCGAAACCCCGGTGCTTATCGATTTTTGGGCAACATGGTGCGGCCCGTGCATGATGGTCGCTCCGATTATTGAAGAAATTGCAGAGGAGAACGACAACATTACTGTTTGCAAGGTCAATGTTGACGAAGAACCCGAGCTTTCCGAAAAGTTTGGCGTAAGATTCATTCCGATGCTCGTTGCAATGAAGAACGGAAAAATCATTAACTCAACAACCGGATATCATGAAAAGGAAGAGATTCTTGCACTCATGGAGGGTTGAAAATGAAAATCAGGCTCAATGAAAATGCCGATGTTGTCAAGGTTGTCAAAGATGGACTGAAAAGAACGGGCGGATACTGTCCGTGCATACGGGAGCAGAGCGAGGACACAAAGTGTATGTGCAGGGATTTCCGTGAAAAGATCAACGACCCCGATTTTGAGGGCTACTGTCACTGTATGCTTTACTATAAGGAAAAGTAATTGTGGTTCTGAATAACACAGAAAACAGGGCTGTCGCTATTCGTTTTACCGATTTGCGGCAGCCACTTTTTGCCATACAGTTTTGTTTTTGTATGACGAAAATTGAGCAATTATGACGAAGATTGAAACGGCAAAAATGATTTTGAAAAACTACTACGGCATCGCACAAAACGGCAATTTTGCAGCCGACGGAATCATTAAATCCGATCTTGAAAAGCAATGTCATGACGGGATCATTACCCGGATTTGCTATGGCTTTTATTAGTGCGCAGACTATTGCAAAATTTCTGAAGCGCAGTACATTGCCTGCAGCGATTAATAAACGATAGAATAAAATAAAAATAATCCTGAAAAGTATCTGTCAATTTTCCCTTTGCTGTGATATAATACCTGACATAAACGATATCAAAAAAACTGCCGGTCAAAGAGCCTGGTAATTGTTCTTTCCGGTAAGACGGGAGTAATAAAATGAACAGTAACAAAAAACAACTGACCACATGGGAGGCCGCCTGTATCATCACGGGCTACGGAATCGGCGCCGGTGTACTGAGTATGCCTTATATGGCGGCGAAAAACGGTATCATTCTTTCAACTTTAATCTTGATTCTGTCGCTTCTTGCAAGCTACGTGCTTCACATGATGATTGCGGAAATCGCCTTCAAAGAGGGTAAAGGAGGTCAGATCATCTCCTGCCTGAACCGCTTCCTTTTCAGAGGAAAGTGGAAAAAGCCCCTGTCCGTAATTTTCTTTTCACTGATGGCGGTTATTCTCGTAACAAACCTTGCGGCCTATATCTCTGGTGCCGAAGAGGTCATTGTCGGACTTCTTCCGATACCGCCGATTGTCGCCAAACTGCTTTTCTATGCGGTGGCAGCGTCCGTTGTTCTTTTCGGACTTAAAGCGGTCGGCGTTTCCGAAAAAATTGCCGTGATGGTGATTTTTGGACTGATCGGCGTGCTTGCTGTTGCTTCCTTCATCAAAGCCCGTAATCCGCTGAGCCTTTCCGCCGGAACGGTCAACGATGCGCTGGCCTATTACGGTCTTGCTATGTTTGCCATGTCCGCCTTTTTCTCAGTGCCACAGGCAGTCGAGGGACTTGACGGCGACAAAAAGAAAATCCATAAGGCGGTCTTTCTGGGACTGTTTAATACTTTTTTGCTGATTCTCGTCATTTCAGTATGCTCTCTGATTTCGTCAACTGAGGTGACCGAACTTGCAATGGTCGGCTGGAGCCAAGGCATCGGACTTTGGGCACAAGTAATCGGCAGTCTTTTCACGATTCTTGCTATGCTGACGACCTATTGGTCGCTGTCGCTGGCTCTCGGCGGCATCGTAAGCGATATGCTTCATACCGGCACCAGAATCAGCTGGCTTCTTGCAACAGTGCCGTCGCTTATTGTTGTGCTTTTCAATCTCGCCGGCTTCATGGAGCTGATGAGGACCGCCGGCGGTCTGAGTGCGATTCTGATTGCCGTAATGGTTGGTCCGGCGTACCACAACGCCAGGAAAGAAGCCCCCGAGAATAATCTGATCAAAAAAAGCGGACTTCCGCTTGAACTTGCGATTGTAGCCGCCTATATCCTGATGGCGGTGGGAAGTGTGGTTCCGGTATGAGAAAGACACTGTTTAAGAATGCCGTGATCCATACGGGCC
>JAEDHZ010000099.1 GCA_016292705.1 Clostridiaceae bacterium | reverse complement strand
TTTGCTTCAAGGACTGAGCCAACCGTAATTTCCCCGCTTTCATCAAAGAAAACCGGAAAATAGCTTTTCCTTGTGTCCTCAAAATATGTATCCGCCGAAAACCGGATGAACATTCCGTACTTTGCTTCCGGACAAGTATACTCATACCTGAGGTTTGCGTTGTCGGGATAGTTGTGTTCGCTTTCGGGATACGCATCAGCGGCTGTTGCGCAAACGCTGAAGTTCAGAAACAGCATCATTGCCGCAAGAAAAACAGATATAACCTTTTTCATAAATCATTTCTCCTTCTTTCAATCGGGCGAAAGCCCGCTTTTCAACACTTATAAGATAAACCAAAAGAATCAGTCTGTCAAGGTAAAAGAAAAAACGGGTATTTATTATTACGAACACCGTGTATTTTCCGTCCTGAATTTTCTTCCGGTCAAACGGCTTTACGGTTTTTTCCTTTTGCCGCCGCCTTTCATATCAGCAGAACATAGCTCAGCACATCTTCTGCACCACGGATGAAATATAAGGTTTTCTTGCAAATCTCAGCGGATTGTCATTCATTATTGAAGCCCGGCAGGGTATGGCGGGGGAATGTTTCAGGCATAACAAAAGAGCAGGTGAAAACCTGCTCAACAAATTAAAATTGAAAATAAAAGAAACAGTCTTGAATCTTAAACTTCAGTTGATTTTGCCGTAGAGTGAAACGCCCTGTGCGCCTGCATCGGTCTTGGGCGCTCTTTGAGCAACATCAGACTTCGGCGCAGGATTGCTGCGTCTCTGTCCGCCGGAGGGGCGTCTTCCTCCTCTTGTGCCACGGCCTCTGTTGTTGTAGCCGCCCTTTGAGGGATGAGTAGGCTTTACGCCTTCTTCAAGGCTGATAACGACACGCCTTGAAAGGTCCGAACCAACGGAATATGAGGTGACGCCCTCAATTTCCTGAATGGCTGTGTGGATGATGCGGCGCTCATAGGGGTTCATAGGCTCAAAGGTGAAGTTTCTGCCGTATTTAAGAACCTTCTGCGCATTCTTTTTTGCAAGTGAGCAAAGAGCAGAGTGTCTCTTTTCACGGTAATTTCCGACATTGACGGAAATTCTTGAAAACTCGTTTTCTGCTTTGCTTTTTCCTGCAACAAGGCGTGCAAGATACTGAATCGAGTCAAGAGTTTCGCCGCGTCTTCCGATTACGATGCCGTAATCATCGGCGCAGTCAAGCTCAAGCAAAATCTCGTTTTCTTCAAGAAGATAAGCCTTGATATCAACGCTTTCAACGCCCATACCTTTGATAACCTTGACAAGGTAATCAGCGGCCGCTTTTGCTCCGGGCTTTGTTTCAAGCGAAATTTCATTGCGTTGAGCTTCTGCTTCGGCCGCAACGGGTTCGCTCTTTGCGCAAGCAGGTTTCTGCTCAGGCTTTGCTTCCTGCTTCTTTTGCGGTTTTGCGGCGGGAGCCTTTTGCGCAGCAACGGAGGTCTGAGCCGGAGCTTTCTGCGCAGGCTTCTTTTCCTGCGGTTTAATCTCATCGGGTGTTTCGTAATAGGCACGGGCTTCAGCTTTTTTTCCGCCGAAAAGACCGAGCACTTTCTTGGTGGGCATTACAACAATTTCAGAACGAACATCTGCACCGGCAGGAGCGTTAAGCGCTGCCTTTGCGTTTTCAATTGCTTCTTCAATCGTTGCGCCCTGTCCTTTTGCTTCATGAATCATTGTTATCACCACCGTATCCGGTTAGAGTTATTGATCTGCATCAACAGCAGTTTTTGTTTTTTCATAGGAACGCCTGTAAATGGTTTCTTCAACCATAAGTCTTGCAATAGTCTTCCTCGGTGCATAGACTCTTCCGAGGATAAGCGTCTGGAAGAAAGCAAGGATGTTTGAAAGGATCCAGTACATACCCATTCCTGCCGGGAATTGGAAAGTGAACCAAAGGGACATGAGAGGCATTGAGAGCATCATGCAACCCATCATCTGGGCGTTTTCCATTCCGCCGGGGTTGTTTTTCTTTTGTCTGATCTGGGTAAGAACGCTCGTGAGCATTGAGGTTGCGAAAGATAAAAGAGGTATAAGGAGTAAAACTTTCGCTTCGGTTGATGCGCTGCCGAGCGTTTTGAGGGTTGAAAACTGAGGAATTGCTCCGAGGTCAACGCCGAAAACGGTGAAGTCAAAATCCCTGATTTTTTCAATCGCTTCGGGGTATTTTGCCGCCGTTGCCGGAATCTTGTTGAGAAGAATATCAAGGTTTGCAATAGCCGCCGATTCCGCATAAGCCGCACTGTTACCGGTGAGACCGAGCGTTGTTTTGGCAACGTTTGCAAGAGTGTTGACGAGTTCGGTCGGGATTTCAAGAACATATTTCAGCGGCTCACGGACAACACCGTAGAGTCCCCAAAGAATCGGAAGCTGGAAAAGCAGCGGCATGCAGCTGCTCGTCATGGCATTATAGCCCTCACGCTGATAAAGTTCGTTGGTTTCCTCCTGAATTTTCTGGTTCCTTTCGGCCGGAGCATAGTCCTGATACTTTTCTCTGATTCTCTTGAGTCTCGGCTGAAGTCTTGCGGTTTTTGCCGCGCCTTTCTGCTGGTTGATGTTGGAAGGCAGAAGGATAATGCGGAAAAACAGTGTGAAAACCAAAAGAGCAAGTCCGTAGTTGTTGATAAACTGATAGAGAATCCGGAAGAGAAAACCGAAGATGGAGTATAGGAAATCGAACATTGGATATCCTCCGTAAAATTATTCCGTCTGACAATAAAGAGCCTTTGCGCTTTTCAGGCAAACGGTTGTCCGGCGCAGAAAAGCCTATCTGCGTTTTTTCTTTTCGCGTCCGGGCGGAACGGGGTCATAGCCGCCTTTTGAAAGCGGATTGCAGCGAAGCACACGCCACAAGGCAAGCAACAGCCCACGAAAGGCGCCGTGCGTTTCAATCGCCTCAATCGCATAGCACGAGCAGGTCGGATAAAAACGGCACATGGCCGGAAGATGCGGGGAAATATGCTTGCGGTAAAAACGGATCACTGAAAGGAGAAAAGTTTTCATTCTTCACTCTCCGCAATACTAAGCTCTTTCAGCATATCGAGCATAATATGCTCAAGCTGAGTACTTTTTTTAAACTTGGTTCTTGTTCTTGCAACAAAAACAAAATCCCAGTTCCCCTTGATACAGCCGGAGTTGAAAACGCTTTGGAAAGCGGCTCGGATAATCCTGCGGGAGCGGTTGCGTTCAACGGCATTGCCGATTTTTTTGCCTGTTGTTATTCCGACACGACAAACACCCGCACGGTTTTTCATCGCATAGATAACCAATGCAGGCTTCTGGACGGACTTTCCTTTATAATAAAGGCGTTTGAAGTCCTTGTTCTGATTGAGCGAAACATACTTTTGCAAAAAAATCAAATCCCAACGCAAATTGCGCCCCGAAGGCGCCGGAACTGAACAGTTACCGGATCAGTAGGTGAGCTGCTTGCGGCCCTTTGAACGTCTGCGGGCAAGAACCTTGCGTCCGTTTCTTGTTGCCATTCTTTTTCTGAAGCCGTGCTCCATCTTCCTATGGCGCTTTTTGGGTTGATAAGTCCTTTTCACGGGTATACCTCCTTTTAATTTGATATATAACGGTACGGAGTGAAAAGAGGGTCCGGACCGTTTTAAGCTTTTTCAAGGCTGTCTTTCACCGTCAGGAGAAGTATCCCGGAACAAGAAAGCATACCTTGCATTTTGACATTATATATCAAAAGAGACTGTTATGTCAATGATTTTTGCCAAACTTTTGTTGTGCGGCGGATTTCCTTTCATCATTGACTTATCGCAGATTTTGTAATATAATGGCAGCTGTCTGAATGATTCTGAAACTAAAAGAGGTATTTGATAAGTATGAAACTTGGAATTGTCGGTTTGCCGAATGTCGGCAAAAGTACCCTTTTCAACGCTATCACCAATGCCGGTGCTCAGTCTGCAAACTATCCGTTTTGCACCATTGAGCCGAATGTCGGTGTTGTTGCCGTTCCCGATTACCGCCTTGACAGGCTTGCCGAAATGTATAACCCCGTCAAGGTTACCCCGGCAACGGTTGAGTTTGTTGATATTGCCGGTCTTGTCCGCGGGGCTTCAAAAGGCGAAGGTCTCGGAAACAAGTTCCTCTCCCATATCCGTGAGGTTGACGCAATTGTTCATGTTGTCCGTTGCTTTGAAAGCAACGATATCATCCATGTTGACGGCAGCGTTGACGCAAAGCGTGACATTGAAACCATCAATCTTGAGCTTATCCTTTCCGACCTTGAAATGGTTGAAAGGCGCATTGAAAGAACAACAAAGGCCATGAAGGGTGACAAGTCGCTCGCCTCCGAGGTGGAGTTCTTCAAGCGTGTTAAGCAGGCGCTTGAAGACGAAAAGCCTGCAAGGAGCGTTGAATGCGATGAAACGGAAAAAGCTTTGCTCGATTCCGCCGCTCTCCTGACCGGGAAAAAGGTCATCTATGCCTGCAATATGAGCGAGCAGGATTTCACGGACGGAATTGACTCAAACGAAAACTATAAGGCTGTCTGCGAGCTTGCGGCTGCTGAGGGCAGCGAAGTTCTTCCGATCTGCGCCGGACTTGAGGCGGAAATTTCTTCGCTTTCAAAGGAGGACAAGGAAATCTTCCTTGCCGACCTCGGTGTTCAGGAGGGCGGACTTGACCTGCTCATCAGAAAGTGCTATCACCTGCTCGGTCTGATTTCATATCTCACCGCAGGTCAGCCCGAGGTCAGAGCATGGACAATCCGCGAGGGAACAAAAGCACCGCAGGCTGCCGGAAAAATCCATTCGGACTTTGAACGGGGCTTCATCCGTGCGGAGGTTATCACCTTTGAAAACCTCATTGAATGTGGCTCGCTTTCCGCCGCAAGGGAAAAGGGACTCATCCGTTCCGAGGGCAAGGAGTATGTCATGAAGGACGGAGATGTTGTTCACTTCCTTTTCAATGTCTGATACTATATTAAATCAAAAACAAATAACGCCCCGTTTTTTCAAAAGATATTGACAAACGGGGCGCTTTGTTATAGAATTATTCCATAGGTGTGCTCCGTCCGGATTTTTTCCGAAAAGAGCCATGAAAAATATATCAGGACAAAAGAAGGAGAAAAATCATGAAAAAAACGATTCGTATTCTTGCTGTTGTGCTTTGTCTTGTTCTTGCGGTTTCGGCTCTTTCCGGCTGCACAATCAAGCTTAACGTAACAGTCAACCACCAGGGCGGTTCTTCCGCACAGGCAAACAACACTCCTGCGCCGACAGCGGCTCCGACCGCTGCACCGACTGCCGCACCGACAGCCGCTCCGACGCCGACTACGCAAGCAGATAAACCGGCAGAAAGCAAGCCTGCTGAGAACAAGCCGGCAGAAAGCAAACCCGCCGAAAACAAACCGGCAGCAAGCGAACTTTCCTCCTCTTCATCAAAAGAGGACATCGTTGCCGAATATGTTAAGGTTTACAACACCACAAAGAAGGCCGGCACCTTCAAAGGTCACGACGAAATGACTCTTGTTGAAGTTCTCATCGACGGCAAGGACAACTCAATGATCAAGAATGCCGCAAAGGGTATGGTCAAGGCTGAAGGCACAGATATGCCGCTTCCGCCGTATTCGGACGACAACCCGTGCAACGAGTGCCTTACCACCGCCGCTGACATTGCAACCGCAACCTACACCGACAACGGCGACGGCACCGCAACAATCAAGCTTGTTCCCATTGCAACAACCAACTCCAAGAAGTTCTCCGACGCTCAGGGCAATATGTTCAATGTTATGGAAGATGTTAAGCCCACCGTTGAAAGCATCAGCATCCTCAAGTGGTCGGAGGGTACAACGGACGATAACGTTGTTCTCAAGTGCGACGGCGGCTATGCCGAGGTTACCTATGACAAGGCTACCAAGATGATGACCAAGGCAGATTACACCCTCATCACCATCGCCGAGGTTCAGCACGCAAACATCCTCATCTTCAAGGATAAGAGCGCAACCGCAAAGTTTGATTACAAGATGCTCTATCCCGGTTAATTGAAAAGCAATAACAAACCGCCGCACGGAAAGCCGAAAAGCTTTTTGCGCGGCTTTTTCTTTTGCCCGGTAACGGTTCGGGTTGCACTGTCTTTACTTCTGCGAATTTTTATACGGAAAAATGTTG
>JAEDHZ010000098.1 GCA_016292705.1 Clostridiaceae bacterium | reverse complement strand
TGCAAGGGTTTTTGGGTTCTTAAATCTCTCAAAAAGGTGCGGGATTTATTCCCACTCAATCGTTGCAATCGGTTTGGGAGATATGTCATAAAGTACACGGTTTACACCGCTAACTTCTGCAAGAATTCTGTCGCGAATCTTAAAGAGAACATCATAAGGAATCTCCTCAACAGTTGCCGACATTGCGTCAACTGTGTTAACGGCACGGATAACAACCGACCAATCCCAAAGGCGTTTTCCGTCCTTTACACCGGTTGATTTGAAATCGGGAACAACGGTAAAATACTGCCAAACTTTTCCCTGAAAACCTGCATTTGCAAATTCCTCACGAAGAATGGCATCCGATTCACGGACAGCTTCAAGGCGATCTCTTGTGATTGCACCAACACATCTTACACCCAAACCCGGACCGGGGAAGGGCTGACGCTCAACCATTGATTCAGGCAGACCGAGTGCCTTACCGACAACTCTGACCTCATCCTTGAAAAGAAGCTTGACAGGTTCAACAAGTTCAAAGTTGAGATCCTCAGGCAGACCGCCGACATTGTGATGCGCCTTTACTCCGTCGCTTTCAAGAATATCCGGGTAAATCGTGCCTTGAGCAAGAAAATCAACCCCGTCAAGTTTCCTTGCTTCCTCAACGAAAACTTCAATGAACTCTTTGCCGATTATTTTTCTTTTTGTTTCGGGATCATCAACACCTGCAAGCTTATCAAGGAACCTATCAATAGCGTCAACATAGACAAGGTTTGCGCCCATTTCATTCCTGAAAACCTCAACAACCTGTTCGGGCTCACCCTTGCGAAGAAGTCCGTGGTTGACATGAACGCAAACAAGCTGCTTTCCGATCGCCTTGATAAGCAAGGCGGCAACTACGGATGAGTCAACACCGCCGGAAAGTGCCAGAAGAACCTTTTTGCTGCCGACCTGCGCTCTTATTGCTTCAACCTGTTCAGAAATAAAAGCATCTGCAAGCTCTTTTGTTGTGATTCGTTCCATTGTTTCGGGACGTACATTACTGTTCATATCTATCCTCCAAATTTTATTATTCCCATTCAACTGTTGCAGGAGGTTTACTCGTGATGTCATAGGCAACACGGTTAATTCCCCTGACTTCGTTCGTGATACGGTTTGATGCCTTTGAAAGCAACTCATACGGTATATGCGCCCAATCAGCCGTCATGAAGTTGTCCGTGACTACGGCACGCAGGACAACAAGTCTTTCATAGGTTCTGTGATCTCCCATTACGCCAACGCTCATAACATCTGTAATGACTGCAAAATACTGCGAAAGTTTGTCGGCATAGCCGCCTTTTTCCATCTCCTCACGGAAAATTGCATCCGCATGTTGGAGAATATCAACCTTTTCCTCAGTAATCTCGCCGATAATGCGGACACCGAGACCCGGACCGGGGAACGGCTGACGCCAGACAAGCTCTTTCGGAATTCCAAGCTTTTCACCAACACGGCGGACTTCGTCCTTAAAGAGACTTTTGAGGGGTTCGATAATTCCCGCAAACTTTATGTCCTTAGGAATCGTAACTTTGTTATGATGAGTCTTGATTGTGTCTGCATCACCTTTTCCGGACTCAATGCAATCAGGATAAATCGTTCCCTGCGCAAAAAAGCCACCATCAGCATTCTTTCTGATTTCATCCCAGAAAACTTTATAGAATTCAGTTCCGATGGTTATTCTCTTTTCTTCCGGGTCAGTAATGCCCTTGAGCTTTTCAAGGAAAACATCTACGCAGTTTGCCCGGACAAAGTTCATATCAAAATTCTTTACAAAGGTGTTTTCAACCTCATCGCCCTCATTGAGCCTCATAAGCCCGTGATCGACAAAAACGCAGGTAAGCTGCTTTCCTACTGCCTTTGAAATGAGTGCAGCGGCAACAGCAGAGTCAACGCCGCCGGAAAGACCGAGAACAACCTTTTTGTCACCTATCTGCTCGCGGAGTGCGGCAACCGTTGTGTCAATGAAACTGTCCATTACCCAGTCGCCCTTGCAGCCGCAAACCTCATAAAGAAAATTGTGCAGAATTCTCTGTCCGAACTCGCAGTGAGTGACCTCCGGATGAAACTGAACAGCATAAATATTCTTTTCAGTGTTCTGCATTGCAGCACAGGGACAATCCGGCGTTCTTCCGATAATGCTATAGCCTTCCGGCACTTTTGAAATATAGTCAGTGTGACTCATCCATACAGAACTGTTTTTATCGATGCCCTTAAACAGCAAATTGTCGGTATCAGCAGTAAGCTCAATTTTTCCGTACTCGCTGACAGGAGCCGTTGAAACCTCTCCTTTTTCCATGTATGCAATAAGCTGGCAACCGTAACAGATACCCAGAACAGGTACACCTATGCTCAGAATTTTCTCCGTGTAATGCGGTGACTGAGGATCATAAACACTGTTCGGTCCCCCTGTAAAGATGATGCCCTTATATCCGCCGGCTTTGATTTCATCAAGCGGAACAGTATACGGAAGAATTTCCGCATATACCTTTTCGTCTCTGACTCTGCGGGCAATAAGCTGATTATACTGACCACCGAAATCAAGAACAAGAATTTTTTCCATTGACATCAGCTGACCTCCATGAGTTATCTCTTGATTATTTCCTCTCTCTTGGGACCGTTTGAAACATAGGAAATTCTTACCCCGATTTCCTCTTCAATAAAGTTGACATACTGCTGAGCTTCCTTCGGGAGCTTTGAGAATTCACGGATTCCCCTGATATCGCAGTTCCAGCCGTCAAGAGTTACCAGAACCGGCTTTGCACGCTTGAGCAGCGGTGTTACCGGGAAATCCTTTGTTACCTTACCGTCAATCTCATAACCAACGCAAAGACTGATTTTGTCAAGATATGAAAGGCAGTCAAGAGCCGTCAGAACAACCTCTGTTGCACCCTGAACAGCGCAACCGTATCTTGTTGCAACACAGTCAAACCAACCCATTCTGCGCGGTCTTCCGGTTGTTGCGCCAAATTCACCGGCATCGCCGCCGTGAACACGCATTTCCTGAGCCTCATCACCGAAAATCTCGCTGACAAATTCGCCTGCGCCGACTGCGCTCGAATATGCCTTGGTGATAACCGTAATATCTTTAATTTCATAAGGAGGAATACCTGCACCGACTGCACCGTATCCTGCAAGCGTTGAGGAAGATGTAACCATCGGGTATATTCCGAAGTCGGGATCTTTCAACGAACCGAGCTGACCTTCAAGCAGAATCTTCTTTCCGTCCTTAACGGCTTCCCTGATGAGTTTGCCTGTATCGCAGACATAAGGCGCAATCATCTCGCGATACTCCTTGAGCTGAGCAAGCACATCTTCAACGGAAAGCTCAGGTTTATGATAGATATTTTTAATAATCAGATTTTTGACAGAAAGAACCTGATTAAGCTTTTCTTTGAGCTGTTCTTCGTCAAAAAGTTCACAAATCTGGAAGCCGACTTTCGCATACTTATCCGAAAAGAACGGAGCAATTCCGCTTTTTGTTGAACCGAAAGCTTTTTCTGCAAGTCTTTCCTCTTCATAGGTGTCAAGCAAAACATGATACGGCATCATAATCTGGCATCTTTCGCTGACCTTGAGATTGATTTCCGGCACTCCGCCGTCAAGGACATGCTGAATCTCTTTCATAAGCTTCGGGATATCAAGCGCAACTCCGTTTGCAATTACATTTGTTATATGCGGAAAACATACACCGCTCGGAAGCTGATGAAGTGCAAATTTTCCGTAATTATTGATGATCGTGTGTCCGGCGTTGGCTCCGCCCTGGAAACGGATGACCATGTCCGACTGAGCGGCAAACATATCGGTTATTTTTCCTTTTCCCTCATCGCCCCAGTTTGCGCCGACGATTGCTCTTACCATAATTATTTACCTCCGTAAACACTCGTATTTCGCCCTTTCTGAAACTTTTGTTCAAAAAGTTTTACAATCTATTATAATACTATCTCTATTATTAGTCAACTTATAAACCCACAATTAATACACAGCTGAGCGCAATAATTATGGTGATATGTACCACATTTTCTGGATTGTACGGAGTATGTTTTAACACGGGCAAAGCCACAACCATGAAACATTTTTAACTTTTCACTGAATGATTGACTTGCAAAAGCAAACACTGCTATAATTCAGATGTGGCAACGCACAAATTAACTTATGGGAGAAAAAATAAGCTATTCAAGAAAATTAAATCTTTTTTCATCTTCATTCTCTGTTTTTGCCTCGTTTCCGGTCTCGGAATCATTGTGTCTGCAAAGGAGAGCGAAACAAACTATCCGTTCATTTTTGTCCACGGAATGTGCGGTTGGGGCGAAACATCGCCGCAGGAAGCGGAACATCCGTACTGGGGCACGCAACCGGAAAATAACATTATTACATACCTACGCTCTCAGGGATATACTGTTTTCAATCCGCCGGTCGGCGGATACAGCAGTGCATGGGACAGGGCCTGTGAGCTTTTTGCGCAATTGACGGGAACCGTTGTGGACTACGGAGAAGCGCATTCAAAAGATTGCGGACACGCCCGTTTCGGAAGAGATTACACAAACTGCCCGACAATGGGAAAACCGTGGAACCTTGAAAGTCCGCTGAACTTTGTCGGTCACTCTTTCGGCGGCGAAACGATTCGCCTGCTGGCATCGCTGCTCGCCTTCGGAGAGAAACCGAAATGAATGCTGACCCGGAAAACTGTTCCGAGCTTTTCAGGGGTAATCACGAAAAAGGCGTCCGTTCTGTTACAACCCTTTCCTCTCCCCACAATGGCTCAACCGCAGCAAACTATGCTTCCGATCTGGTGTTCCCTGCAATCTTTATGATTCTTGGTTATCACATTAACAGCGTTTCGGGAAAATCCAATGCTGACCTCATGCTTGACCAATGGGGAATTTCCAAAGATCCGGCAAGCAAAGAAAAAGCAAAGTTCAATCCCCTCGCCTGCATAAAGCTTGTTCTTTCAAACGACCATTGCGCCTATGATCTCACCGTTCAGGGTGCAGAAAAACTCAACAGAAAAATCAAAACCGTTAAGTCTGCTTACTATTTTTCCTACACAGCCTGCGTTACTGAGGACGCAAAGTTCGGCTACACAAAGGTTATCAAGGACAATGACCTTTTTTCTCCTTTCCGGATTTCAACAATTCTGATTTCCGGCTCAGTCAATATGTTCGTTGGCGGAACATTCATTGACAAGTCATGGGGAGCAAACGACGGGATTGTCCCGCTCAAAAGTGCGCTTTATCCGTTTGGTGAGGATCATGTAACATATAGCGAAACGCAAAAGATTATTCCCGGCGTCTGGTATGTTATGCCGACTGTTTACGGAGCGGATCACTATGACTTCTGCAATGCCGCTGACGAAAAAGCTTTCGGCTCATTCCGGGGTTTCTTTGATTTCTATTCAAATCTTGCAAAGCTGATTTCCGGAATATAAATCGCTTTCAAGGTGCTGTCTGCTTCAACTGGACAGACCTTTTGTGTTGCTTTTTATTGATTATCGGTTAATATTATGATATCATCAATTATCAGCGTAGATAACTAAAAGATGGTGGTCATTACGGAAAAGCTTTTTCACAAAAACAGGACAGACACTAGCAAAAGAATTGCAGAGCTTGATATTCTGAAAGGAATAGCTCTCATTCTGATGATTATCAACCACATAGCCTTTGACCTTTCGGAGTTTTTTGCGGCTGATTTTTCAGCTTTTGACAGTTTTGCCTCTGTTGCCGGAAAGACCAGCGCTGTTTTGTTCATGACTGTCTGCGGAATCAGCACAACCATCGGAAAAAGGAACATCAAAAACGGTTTGCGCTTGCTCGGACTTGCAATGGTACTTACGCTTGTGACCGCCGTTTTTGACCGTATTGCCGGAACAGAAATCTGCATTAAGTTCGGGATTCTGCACTTTCTTGCATTCGCAATGATAATTTCATGCGGCGTTAAAAAGTTACCTGTCCCTGTTATAGGCGGTCTGGCTGTTGCTTGTTTTGCACTTGGAAAATTATTTCTTTCCATTTTAGTTGATTTTCCATTCCTCTATCCGTTCGGACTGAGGACAAGTCAATTCTACTCAGGCGACTACTATCCCCTTTTTCCGAATCTTTGCTTTGTTTTTCTAGGCATAATTATCGG
>JAEDHZ010000002.1 GCA_016292705.1 Clostridiaceae bacterium | reverse complement strand
TTTCAGGGTGCGGACATAATTGAGCTGGACATTGCAAAATCAAGGGACGGAAAGCTTTTTTGCTTTCATCCGATGATGGAACCGACGCACCTTTGCTCCCCATTCCTCATTCCCGCCCTTTCCGGAAAGCAGGTTTCCCGCCTGCGCTACCGCAACTTTGACGGCGCAAAAACCAACGAGGGTGTTCTTCCCCTTGACGATGCGTTTGAATTTCTCAAAGGAAAGTGCATAATAAACATTGACAAGTTCTGGACAGAACCGGCGCTGATTTCAAACTGTATCAGACGCCACAAGCTTGAAAATCAGGTCATTGTTAAAACGCCGTCAGAGGAGAAATACTTTGAAGCACTTGAATGTCTTTCACCTGAACTGCCGTTCATGCCGATGGTTAAAGAAACGGACACCGTTTCCCGTATGCTTTTGAAAAGGAAGCTCAACTTCGTCGGCATTGAAGCAATTTTCAAAAGTGAGGACGCACAGGTGATAAGCGAGGAAAACCTCCGGTTTCTCCACAGCAACTCTCTTGCCGTCTGGGGCAACGCAATTGTCTATAGCCGCCGCAAGGTAATCTCCGCAGGACACACAGATGACATTGCCGTGACGGGCAACCCCGATTTCGGCTGGGGCTGGTTCAGAGAAAGGGGCTTTGACATTGTTCAGACCGACTGGGTTCTTCCGATGAAGGCCTATTTCAACAGCACAAACCCAAGTGAAAGGATTGATAGATAATGAAAGAAACCCTCACAGTTCTCAAAGAAAGAAGAAGCTGCCGCAAATACACCGAAAAACAGGTTGAAAAGGAAAAACTTGACCTGATTCTTGAAGCCGGAACCTATGCGCCGACAGGCCGGAACATTCAGTCACCGGTAATTGTTGCCGTCCGTGACCCGGAAACGGTGAAAGAGCTTTCAAAGCTCAATGCAGAAATCATGGGCACAGACTCCGATCCGTTTTACGGTGCGCCGACAGTGCTCGTTGTTTTCGCCGATTCGACCGTCAACACCTATCGTGACGACGGAGCGCTTGTCATGGGCAACCTCCTCAACGCTGCGCAAGCAGTCGGTGTTGACTCCTGCTTCATTTACCGCGCAAGAGAGATGTTCAAAACGCAAAAAGGCAGGGAATTCCTCAAAAAGTGGGGACTTGACGAAAAATATGAGGGCATCGGAAACTGCATACTCGGCTATGGCGCAGAGGGCGGAATCCGTCCAACTCCGAAGCGCAAAAAGGGCTATATTATATGGGACTGAGCACCTTTGAGCGGATATATGAGGTTGTGCGCTCCATTCCGAAAGGAAAAGTTATGACCTACGGACAGGTTGCAGTTCTTGCCGGCAATCCCCGTTGGGCGCGTGTTGTGGGATACGCACTGCACAAAAATCCCGAACCGGGCGTGATACCCTGCCACAGAGTTGTCAACCGTGAGGGAAGGCTTGCGCCGGGCTTCGCTTTCGGCGGAACGGACGCTCAACGCCAATTGCTTGAGGGTGAGGGCATCACCTTCCTTGAAAACGGATTTGTTGATATTGAGAAGCATTTGTGGCAGGCATGATAATGATGTTTTTTCGGGCGGCGCTTGGAGCCGCCCGAAGATTTTGGAAAGGTTTTCGGGCGGGCACAAGACCCGCCCGTACATTATAAGAATTTGGAAAACAGCAAAGAAAAAGCTATAATTTACAAACGGCTATTCGTTTCCGTTTCTGTAAATTATAGCTTTAATTATTCATTTTGATTCTGCGCAAAATGCGGCAGACTTACGGTATTAAATCAATAGTTGATATCGTAAACGCTCATGTCGTTGGTAAGTCTTGCTGTTCCGTCAATGGTTGAAAAAGCAACCTTTGCGTTTGCGGCAATGTCAACATTGATGTGATGAATTATTGAAGTAACATGGTCGTTGGTGGGATCATAGGTAACTTCAAATGTACTGCAGGTATATGTAAGCTCAAAGTTGTTGACTGTGACGCCGGGAATCTTGCTGACAACTTTGTTGACCTCAGTGTTGATGTCATTCATGCTTGCGGGCATCATAACCGCACCGTGGTACGACTGCGGAATGCAGGTGTCTGCCGGTGTCGGCTCGGGGTTCTTTTCGTCGTTGAGCTCAAATCTCAGTGTGCGTGTGCCATCCGGATTGTCGGTGCAGGAAGCTGTTTTGACACAGCTGTAATCGGTAAGAACCGAACCCTTGTCAGTGTTACAGATCGGAAGCTCGTGGTTGATTCGCGGCATTGTTTTTCCGTCATCAGATGTGTACATCTCGCCCTTGGTTGCCGTAACAATAGCCTTGGGATCATCTTCTTTAACCATGTATGCTTCACCGAACTTCAGAACAGTATTTACAGCGCTTGAGAAGTTCCGGTATTCCTCAGGAAGAGCCTGATATTCCTTTTTGGTATAGCCGGGCTGATCCTGCTTCATCTTGTTGAGGACTTCGGTATATTTCTTGACAATCTCCTCATTGGTTTTGGGAGCGTCGGTTGAAGGTGCTGCGGGAGCTTCGGCAGCCGGGTTGCTTTCAGCTGCAGGGCTGCTTTCCGCAGGTGCAGTCTGCGGTGCAGCGGTCGGGGCCGCAGTCGGGGCCTCTGTCTGCGGTGCGGGGCTGTTTGTCTGTGCGTTCACCCCGACAATGGGGTTGAGCGAGCCGTCATGCGAAACGGTTGCATCAATCTTAAAGCCGGAATTGACAAAAGCAAAAGTAACGGCAAACATTGCAACAATAACAAGCGACAAAATCAGTTTCGGACGGACAATGATCCATTGTTCTGCCCTTTTTCTGCGCTTTGCAACAATCTTTTTTGCTTCCTCAAGAAGCTGCTCATCAGTCATTTCGGTGATTTTTACTTTCACCTTTTTCTCTTTCTTCTCTTTTTTCATGGTGCATCCTCTCCTTTGAATATTTTGGAGTTATGTATCATGTTAACACTATTTCAAATTTCGGTCAATACTTTTGGAAATAATAACATTAAAAAATGAATAAATGCCCTGAAAATTCACTTTTTCCACGATAGTTTCACCGTCTGCTAAAAACAATTGATTTTTTGACTGATTTGGTATATAATTTTAAGGTATGGCATTATGTTATGAATGCGAAAATGCCGCAAAAAAAGGAGTTGTAGTAATGAAAAAATCCAAGCTTGTTCTTTCTGCACTTGGTGCCGCTGCCGCAGCGAACGCAGTTCACGCTGCAATGTTCAAGCCGCAAAAGGGAGTAATAGCATCCCTTAACAAAGAAGATGTAAATATCGAGCGTTATCGCCGCAATCTTTCCAAAGCTGTTCAGTACAAAACGATTTCCAACAGAGATGATAAGCTCGTTGACTGGAGCGAATTTGAAAGATTCCACAAGTTCCTTGATGAGGCATATCCCCTCATTGCAAAGAACCTTGAAAAAACCGTTGTTCCCCCTGCCAACCTTGTATACCGCTGGAAAGGCAAGCGCAGCGACCTTGACGGTGTTGCCATGCTCGCCCACCAGGATGTTGTTCCCGTTTCCGCCGGAACACAGCAGGACTGGACTCACCCTGCGTTTGACGGCGTTGACGACGGCGAATTCATCTGGGGACGCGGCACTCTTGACATGAAAAACCACCTCATCTGCGTTATGGAGGCGGTTGAAGCCCTCCTTGAAGACGGCTTTGCCCCGGAGAGAGATGTTTATCTCCTCTTCGGAGACAACGAAGAGGTTGTTGCAAACAGCAAGAACGGTGCAACCGACATCATGAACTACCTGCGTGAAAAAGGCGTCCACCTTGATGCAATCCTTGACGAAGGCGGCGCAATGCTCCCGGTCAACATTCCCGGCGTTATCAACGACAAATACCTCGCCGGAATCGGTATTGCCGAAAAGGGATATGCCGATGTTGAGGTTGTTGTCAACTCAAAGGGCGGTCACTCCTCCCAGCCGCCGAAGCACACTGCCCTCGGCAAGATAGCTGATGTTATCAAGGACCTTGAAAACCACCAGTTCAAGGCATGCTTCACCGAAAACATGAAGTATCTCTTCGACTCGGTTGCACGAAACTGCACCTATCCCGTCCGCCTCATCACCTGCAATCTTCCCGTGCTCTATCCCCTTCTTCTTCAGGTATGCAAGCTCATTCCGCCTGCAGCCTGCATGACAAGAACAACCACCGGCATAACCATGGCTGAGGGAAGCCCGGCGGCAAATGTTCTTCCGCAGAGAGCCGCCATCACAATAAACTTCCGTGCAATGCCCGGAACCACAACCGATGACATTGTTTCCCACATCAAAAAAGTTGTCCGCAACAAGGACATTGAGGTCAATGTTCTCAACAGCAAGGAAGCCTCAAAGTTCTCTCCGATTGATTCCCGTTCCTATAAGATCATTGAACGCATCTGCAAATCAATTGAACCGAAAGCAATTGTTGCTCCGTTTCTTGTCATGGGCGGTACCGACGCCTGCAACTACGAGCCTATCTGCGAGAATATTTATCGCTATGCTCCGTTCAAGATTGATACCTCCATGCTGCTTTGCACCCACGGAACAAATGAGCGTATGCCCATTTCTGCAATGGGCGATGCACTTGTTTTCTTCAAGAACTATATCAGGGATGTAAGTGCTGAATAAGCACACCGGATTTTTGAAAAACCAAACGCTTCTTTTCCGTCATTCGGAAAAGAAGCGTTTGATATTTTCTGCGTCTTTTTCTGAAATTCCCCGAACCTGCGAAAGCTCCTCTTTTGAGGCAGCTTTAATCTTTGAAAGCGACCTGAACTCTTTCATGAGAACAGCCGCTTTTTTCTTTCCGATTCCCTCAATGGAAGTCAGCTTTGTTTCAAGAGCAAAACGGGAGTGCTTTTCCTTGTGATAGGTTATTGCAAAGCGGTGAACCTCCTCCTGGATTGAGGAGATGAGGGTGAAAACCCGTCTGCCGTCGCGTATCTCAATTTCACGGCCGTCCTTTGTGATGGCACGGGTTTTATGCTTGTTATCCTTGACCATTCCGAGAACCGGAATATCAAGTCCGAAAGCCTCAACAACCGGTCTGACCGCATTGACCTGGCCGACTCCGCCGTCGAGAAGAATGAGGTCGGGAAGCCTTCCGAAGCCCTCTGCGCTTTCCTTTTCCTCTTCATAGCGGTTGAGCCGGCGGCTGATGACCTCACGCATTGAGCCGTAGTCGTCCTGGCCGCTGAAGCCCTTGATTGAAAAGCGTTTATAGGCTCGCTTATACGGCCTTGCATTTTTGAAAACAACCATTCCGGCAACATTGTCCGAGCCTGCGGTGTGCGAAATATCATACGCCTCAATATACTCCGGAACAACGGGAAGGTCGAGCATCTTCGCCATCTCGTCAAGCACGGCGGTTTCCTCTCCCTTTCTTCCGAGGTATTCACCAAGCTTTTGCGAAGCATTGGAAAGGCACATCTGAACGGTTTTCAGCCCCTCTCCCCTTTGCGGAACGGTAATTTCAACCTTTTTTCCCCGCTTTTCTTCAAGGAAGCGTTCAAGCAACTCAATGTTTGCCGTTTCGCCGTCAACAAGAATTTTTGACGGAACAGAACGGTTCATTGAATAATAGGAAAGAATCAGGGAATGCCTTTCCTCTGAAAGATCATCGGACGAATCAAAAATGAAATGTTCAGACGAGGTGAGCAAACCGTTTTGGAAGTTCAAAACGGCAAGGCAAGCCTTGTCTGCGCTTTGCGCAACGGCAAAAACATCGCACGGCGCTTTGTTTTCAAGAACAACTTTCTGCTTTCCGGCAATGCGCTGGGCGGCTCTTATGCGGTCACGCAGCTTTGCGGCTTTTTCAAAGTCAAGGTTTTCCGCCGCTTCCTCCATCTGCCTTTGAAGCTCTTTTAGCGAGCTTTTGCTCCCGCCTTTGATGAAAGCAACCGCTTCGTTCACGCTTTGCTCATAGTCCTCACGGCTGATTTTTCCTGCGCAGGGAGCGCTGCAACGGGAAATGAAGAAGTTCAGACACGGGCGGCTTTTTTTGATATCTCTCGGAAAGACCTTTGAACAGGTCGGCAGTTTAAAGATTTCCTTTGCCTGTTCAACAGCCTGTGTAACGGAAAAGTTACCCGTATAAGGTCCGAGGTATTCGGCGTTTTTGTCGTCCTTGCGAAAGCAGGCATAAATATTTCCCCAAGGATTGGGCTTGATTTTGATATAGCTGTAGCCCTTGTCATCTTTGAGCAGAATGTTATATTTCGGCATATTCTGCTTGATGAGGCTGCATTCAAGAACAAGGGCTTCAAATTCACTGTCCGTGAGGATATAATCAAAATCGGCAACATTTTCAACCATTTTGCGCACCTTGGGAGCATGATTGCTCTGGGAGCCGAAATACTGGCTGACTCTGTTCTTCAGCGCCTTTGCCTTGCCGATATAGATTATCTTTCCGCTTTTGTTTTTCATGATGTATACTCCGGGTGAAAGCGGAAGCTTCATTGCCTTGTCTCTCAGTGCACGCAGTTTCGGGTCAATCATAATGTTGCGTTGACTCCTTTTCGGTCATCCGCTTTTTTCAAGCGGTATATGTGGATATTTTTATTGCGAAATTATTTCGTGACAAGCAGCTCGTTGTTTTCAAGGTACTCGTCATAGGTTTCCTTTTTGTCGTATACACCGTCGGCACGCAGTTCAATGATTCTGTCGGCAACGGTCTGAACAAACTGGTGATCGTGGGAAGTGAAAAGAAGCGAGCCCTTGAACTTTATGAGAGCGTTGTTGAGCGAGGTGATAGACTCAAGGTCAAGGTGGTTTGTCGGCTCGTCAAGAATCAGGACATTTGCGCCGGAGAGCATCATTTTGCAAAGCATGCAGCGCACTCTTTCGCCTCCGGAAAGAACCTTTGCCTTTTTTGTTGCTTCTTCACCGGAGAACATCAGCCGTCCGAGCCAGCCTCTGACATCACTTTCAAACTGAAGGTCGGAATATCTGCGGACCCAGTCAATGAGCGAATCCTCAACGCCGTCAAAGAAAGCAGAGTTGTCCGCCGGGAAGTATGCCTGCGAGGTGGTAACGCCCCATTTGAACGAGCCTTCGTCCGGTTCAAGTTCGCCCGTAATAATCTTGAAAAAGGTTGTTTTTGCAACTGCGTCCGTGCCGACAAAGGCAACCTTTTCATTGGGTCTTATTGTGAAAGAAACATCATTGAGCACTTTCCGTCCGTCAACGGTTTTTGAAAGGTGCTCAACCGTGAGCATATCGTTTCCGATTTCCCGTTCGGGTTTGAATTCAATGAACGGAAAACGCCTTGAGGAAACCGGCATATCTTCAATGACAATGGATTCAAGCAGTTTTTTGCGGCTTGTTGCCTGCTTTGACTTTGAGGCATTGGCGGAAAAGCGGGCAATAAATTCCTGAAGCTCCTTAACCTTTGCCTCGTTCTTTTTGTTCTGCTCACGAAGTTGCCGCTGAGCCATCTGAGTGTATTCGTACCAGAAGTCGTAGTTACCCACATAAAGAGTGATTTTTCCGAAGTCGCAATCTGCAATGTGGGTGCAGACCTTGTTGAGGAAGTGTCTGTCATGGCTGACAACGATAACAGTGTTTTCAAAGTTCAGCAAAAAGTCCTCAAGCCAGTTGATTGCGGCAACATCAAGGTGGTTTGTCGGCTCGTCAAGAAGAAGAATATCGGGATTTCCGAAAAGCGCCTGGGCAAGGAGAACCTTAACCTTTTGTTCGCCGGTCAGCTCTCGCATGAGTTTATAGTGAAATTCATTGTGGATACCGAGGGCGTTGAGAAGAATTTCAGCGTCGCTTTCCGCACTCCAGCCGTCCATTTCCGCAAACTCTTCTTCAAGCTCGCTTATTCTTATTCCGTCCTCCTCGGTGAAATCCTCTTTGGAATAAAGCTCTTCCTTTGCGTCCATGATTTCAACAAGCTTTGCGTTGCCCATGAGCACGGTGCGGATAACATCGTAATCGTCATAGGCATAGTGATCCTGCTTCAGAACGGAAAGACGCTCGCCCGGTGTGATGCTGACATAGCCCTTGTTCGGCTCAATTTCACCGGAAAGGATTTTCAAAAATGTTGACTTTCCTGCTCCGTTTGCGCCGATAAGACCGTAGCAGTTGCCCTTGGTAAAATTGATTGAAACGCTTTTGAAAAGCTCTCTTGAGCCATACTGAAGCGTAACATTGTTCGTACTTATCATTGAAAACACTTCCTTTTTTGTTCAGTGTAAAAACCAGACTAACCTGTTAAGTATATCATATTAAAAGGTTTAAATCAACCGAATAAAGAATAAAAGCAAAACATACAAAAAAAGAATAAAAGCAAGGCGTACATGATTGATATGATACAGAAAAAAATTGACAAAATTTGACGGTTATTATATACTGTTCACGCAATAGGAGGTAAGCTGTTATTAAATAGCAGTTGTTTTATTCTTTCTTATAGCGATTAGCGGTTGTCCCAAACTGTGATTATGAAAAAACAATTTTACAGGGAGGGCTGTTTTTTTCTGATTTTTATATTCTCTCCCTTTTATATATATGCTCAGGCAAATACATAAAACGGAGGATGATGGCAATGATTATTGATATTATCAGTGTTATTGGAGCAATCGCTTCAGTAGCATCAATCATTATATACATTGCAGATAAAAAAAGAAAAAGCAACCGCTAAGTTTCCAGACCATCGGTTGCTTTTCTTTAATTAAGTAATCACAGTCGGACAATCGTTAATTGCCTCCTATTGCGCTTTCATTTTACAACATTTCCACATATTTGTCAAGCAGTCTGTAATTACTAATATGAAAAGATTTGATAACATGATAATCAAAAAAATAATTTCATTCATATCGGCTCTGCTCCTTTTGCTCGGAGTTTCCCAAAGTGCGGCAAAGGAGATCATTGTTTCCTCCGGAAGGGAATTGATTTTCACCGAAAAGCCGACCGAGGACTGCCACGCTTCAACCGTTCTTCCGCTTGAAAACGGAAATGTTGTTGCTGCCTGGTTTGCCGGAACAAAGGAAAAGGCCGATGATGTCAACATCCTGACAAGTGTGCGCACCGAAGACGGATGGGGAGCACCCGTCAAGGTCACTGCGGACGAAAACACGGCTCACTGGAACCCGGTGCTTTTTGAGCTTCCGGACGGAAGAATTGCGCTTTATTTCAAGGTCGGCAAGGAAATTGCCTCATGGAAAACCTTTGTTTGCCATTCCTCGGACGGAAAAAACTGGAGCGAACCGCAAGAGCTTGTTGCGGGCGACACAAGCGCAGGCAGGGGCCCCGTGAAAAACAAACCCATCACACTTTCGGACGGAACAATTCTTGCCCCGGCCTCCGATGAAAGCGGAAAAACCTGGAGTGTGTTTGTGGATATTTCACATGACGGCGGAAAAACCTGGGAGAAGTCTGCTCGAGTTGAAGCAAAGCTCGGCGTCATTGATGTTCCGATGATTCAGCCCTCGCTCTGGCAGTCCGAAGACGGCTCGGTTCATATGTTCACGAGGACAAAGGTCGGTTCAATATATCGCAGCGATTCCGAAGACGGAGGAAAGACATGGTCAAAGGCATACCGTTCAGGCGTTGCAAACAACAACAGCGGTCTTGACCTTGACACAGACGAAAAGGGAAGAATTTTTCTCGTTTGCAATCCGCACCCGTTCATCGGCATCAGAACTCCGCTTTCGCTGCTTGTTTCAACCGACAACGGAGAAAGCTTCAGACGGATAATGAACCTTGAGTCCGGAACGGGTGAATATTCATATCCGGCTATAGTCATCAGGGGTGACACTGTCCACATCACATATACTTATGAACGGGATTACATTGTTTACCGTCAGATAAAAATCAGATAACAAATCATCAATCTTCCGGGACGCCGGCACAGGGAAAGAAAGCTTTTGCTTTCTCCTCTTTGCCAAAAAAAGCGTCCCTTGTTTTGTTTGTTTTGCCGGTAATTGTTAAATAAATGTTATTTCCTTGACGAATCGGTTAATGTAGTATAAAATATATGCCATTACAAAAGGCGAACGCCTGAAAGGAGTAAAATAATATGTTCACATTCGACGCACTTGTTGAGCTTTATAAGCTCATCATCAAAATCCTTGTTAAGCTTGGCTGGATTGAAGATCCCGGCGAAGACACCGTTGAACCCGAGGTTACCGAAACCACAGCCGTCAACTGAAGCGTCAACTGAACTTCAGGTCAAAAGAATTGGAAAGGGAGAATTAACCTAATAATGCTCACCGTCAAATTGTTCAGAAAAATCTTTGCCGCTTTTGTCGCAATCTTCATTTCACTCGGCTGGCTCGCAGGTCCCGCAACGGACAGTCCGATAAAATTTACGGACAGCGAAAAGGTCAATCTTGCGTTTGCAGCAGTCAGCGATACCCATGTTCTCGGCGAGTCCGTTACCTCTTTCAGATTTGAAAGCTTATTCAAGGATCTTTCAAACTCCGGAGAAAAGTTTGACGCCGTTGTGATTCCCGGCGACCTCACTGAGCTCGGTCTCGGATGTGAGTATGAAAACTTCTTCAATGTTCTTGACAAACAGACCGTCACGAAAAATCTCATTCTTGCAACAGGCAATCACGATGTCCGCTATGCCTACAAAAAGAACAAAGCCCTCATCATGAAAAAGGTTGAGGAATATCTCAATACCGACACCAGGGGCGAAAGCTTTTATTCCTATGATGTCAACGGATATACATTCATCGTGATGGGAACCGAAAAGCAGGTTTTTGAAAGGGCATATATCTCCGACAGACAGCTTGCTTTCATTGACAGTGAACTGGCAAGAGCCACCGCAGAGGGCAAGCCTGCCTTTGTTGTGTGCCATCAGGCTCTTGCATATACTCACGGGCTTCCGGAGGTCTGGAAGACCGGCGACCTCGGTGAACAGTCGCAGCAGGTGAGAGATATACTCACAAAGTATAAGAATGTCTTCTATATCAACGGACATCTTCACGACGGAATGTATGAACGCTCGTTTGAAAAGCTTGCGGACGGGGTATACTCCGTAAACCTTCCGACTTACGGAAAAAACAATGATTTCGGTGTCAAGGAAAAGGGAACGGGATACTTTGTTGAGGTTTATGACGACTGTGTGATTTTCACCGGAAGAAACTTCATCAAGGGACACAATGTTGATATTGTTAAAACCTTTGACATCATCTGAAAGAAAATGCCACCAAAAAACCGCTGTGATTTTTGCAGCGGTTTTCTTGTTTGAAAATCAAAAACGGGTCGGAGAAAATCCGACCCGAATTCATTATTACCTCAGGTTTCAAACGACTGAAAAACGCAGAGGAACCCCGACCGTCAGTCATCGCTGTCAATTGTTGAAACCTTGTTGACAAGTTCCTCAAGAACATCAAGAACAATCCTGACCGTATCAAGCGAGGTAAAGGTTGTTACCCCGTTTTCAACCGCACAGCGGCGCATTGCCTCTCCGTTGACATAGTGCACACCGGAAAGGATTGCACGGGTGTTGATGATATAGCTGACATGACCGGAACGAATGGATTCAAGCACCTCTTCACTGCCCTCATTGATGTTTTTGAGCTTCCGTGCCTGAATTCCGTTTTCCCTGAGGAAGTCAGCAGTTCGAGAGGTTGCCTCAATGTTGAAGCCGATATCACGGAATCTCCGGACAAGCGGAAGGGTTTCCTCCTTGTCCTCGTCCGCAACGGTAACGAGAACCGTGCCGTATTTGAGCATCGGTATTCCCGCCGCCTGGAATGCCTTATAAAGCGCACGGGAAAGGCGTTTGTCATATCCGATTGCCTCGCCGGTGGATTTCATTTCCGGCGAAAGATATGCGTCCATACCCGTCAGCTTTGCAAAGGAGAAAGCCGGAGCTTTGACATACCACCGCTTTTTGTCCGGCAGAACCGTCTGCGTAATGCCCTGCTGTTCAAGGCTTTCGCCGAGCATTGCACGCACGCCGATGTCAACAAGCGGACAGCCCGTTGACTTTGAAAGGAACGGAACGCTCCTTGAGGCTCTGGGGTTGACCTCGATAACAAAGACATTCTCCTGCTCGTCAACAATGAACTGAATGTTGAAAAGGCCAACAATGCCGATTCCGATTCCGAGCTTGGAGGTGTATTCAATGATGGTGTTTTTCACCTTTTCTGAAAGTGAGAACGGCGGATAAACACTGGTGCTGTCGCCGGAATGAACGCCGGTGCGCTCAACAAGCTCCATGATTCCGGGAAGAAAGACCTGTTTTCCGTCGCAGACGGCGTCAACCTCAACCTCTTTTCCCATGAGGTATTTATCAATCAGAACAGGCTTGTCAACATCAACCTCAACAGCCGTTTTGAGGTATCGGCGAAGCATCTTTTCGTTCGCAACAATTTCCATTGCTCTTCCGCCGAGAACAAAGCTCGGACGGACAAGCACCGGATAGCCGATCTCCTCGGCAACCCTGACACCCGTTTCAATGTCCGTGACCGCTTCGCCTTTCGGATTCGGAATGCCGAGCGATTTGATAACACAGTCAAATGAATCACGGTTTTCCGCCTTTTCAATTGCGGCGCAGTCCGTACCGATTATCTTCACTCCCCTTTCGGCGAGCGCAGCGGCAAGGTTGACCGCAGTCTGACCGCCGAGGGTTGCAATGACGCCGACCGGCTTTTCAAGCAGAACAACATTCATCACATCCTCCGGTGTGAGCGGTTCAAAATAAAGCTTGTCTGCAGCGGTATAATCGGTTGAAACCGTTTCCGGGTTGTTGTTTATAACAATGGCTTCATAGCCCATTTTCTGAATGGTTTTGACGGCATGAACGGTTGAATAATCAAACTCAACTCCCTGACCTATACGGATAGGTCCGGAACCGAGGACAATGATCTTCTTTTTGTCGGAGACAATTGATTCGTTTTCCTCGGCATAGGTTGAATAGAAATACGGAACATAGCTTTCAAACTCGCTTGAGCAGGTGTCAATCATCTTATAGACGGGGAATACATTCTCCTTGAGGCGAAGCTGATAAATCTCGTCCGTTGTCTGTCCCCACAGTTCTGCAACATAGGAATCGGAAAAGCCGTTGCGCTTTGCCTCTTTCAAAAGCTCAAGAGAACCCTTGTTCTTTTCAAGCTCCTTTTCAAGCTTGACAATTTTCCTGATCTTGTCAAGGAAAAACATATCAATCTGCGTAATATCGCAGATGAGGGAGGCGTCAACGCCGAGCCACATCAACTGAGAAATTGCATAAAGCCGGTCGTCCGTTCCCTCCTTGATATATTCAAGCAGTTCACGGACACTCATGTGGGCAGAGTCAAATTTTTCAAGGTGAATGTGGTTTCTTCCGTCCTCAAGCGAACGGATAGCCTTGAGGAAGCTTTCCTCAAAGCTTCTTCCAACGCTCATGACCTCGCCGGTTGCTTTCATCTGGGTTGAAAGCGTGTTGAGCGCCGTCGGGAATTTGTCGAACGGAAAACGGGGCATTTTTGTAACAACATAGTCGAGTGCCGGTTCAAAGCAGGCCGGTGTGTTCGCAAGCTGAATTTCATCAAGATTCAGTCCGACCGCAATTTTTGCGGAAACCCGGGCAATCGGATATCCCGTTGCCTATGAAGCAAGGGCGGAAGAACGGGAAACACGGGGATTGACTTCAATAACATAATAGCCGAATGAATAAGGATCAAGCGCAAACTGAACATTGCAGCCGCCTTTGACTTTGAGGGAACGGATGATTTTCAGTGCGCTGTCTCTGAGCATGTGGTATTCCTTGTTGGTGAGCGTCTGGCTCGGAGCAACAACAACCGAGTCGCCTGTATGGATTCCGACCGGGTCAAGGTTTTCCATGTTGCAGACGGTTATTGCGGTATCGTTTGCATCACGGATAACCTCATATTCAATTTCTTTATAGCCCTTTATACTCTTTTCAATCAGAACCTGATGAACGGGAGAGAGCGTGAGGGCGTTTTTCATTTTCACTTTCAGCTCTTCGGCGTTCTCGGCAAAGCCGCCGCCCGTTCCGCCGAGGGTGAATGCAGGGCGAAGAATGACCGGGTATCCGATTTTTTCCGCCGCCTCAAGAGCCTCTTCGGTGCTGTATGTGATCTGAGAGGGAACAACCGGCTCGCCGATTCTTTCGCAAAGCTCCTTGAACAGCTCCCTGTCCTCCGCTTTTGCAATGCTTTCGGCGTCCGTTCCGAGCATTTCAATGCCGCATTCGTCAAGCACGCCCTCCTTTGCAAGGCGAACCGCAAGGTTCAGTCCTGTCTGGCCACCGATTCCGGGAATAAGGGCGTCCGGACGCTCAAAGCGGCAGATTCTTGCAAGATATTCAAGTGTCAGCGGCTCCATATATACCTTGTCCGCAACAAGGGTATCCGTCATTATTGTTGCAGGGTTTGAGTTTGCAAGAACAACCTCATATCCCTCCTCTTTCAGCGCAAGGCAGGCCTGCGTTCCGGCATAGTCGAACTCTGCAGCCTGACCGATTACAATCGGCCCCGAACCGATGACGAGCACTTTTTTGATGTCAGTTCTTTTCGGCATTGCCTTTCGCCTCCTGCATATATTTTATGAACTTGCTGAAAAGATAGCCGCTGTCCTGCGGGCCGGGTGCACTTTCCGGATGATACTGAACACTGAAAACGCATTTTTCGCGGTTTTCAAGTCCCTCAACCGTTTTGTCAAGGAGATTGATGTGTGTGACGCAAAGTCCGGTGTTTTCAAGGCTCTTTTCGTCAACGGCATAGCTGTGATTCTGCGAGGTGATTTCAATTTTTCCGGTCTTTTTGTTCAACACAGGGTGATTTCCTCCCCTGTGACCGAACTTGAGTTTATATGTCCGGGCTCCGCTTGCAAGGGCAATAATCTGATGTCCGAGGCAGATTCCGAAAACCGGATACTTTCCGATAAGCTGTTTCACCGTTTCAATAACCGGTGTCACATCCTCCGGATCTCCGGGGCCGTTGGAAAGGAAGATTCCGTCCGGCTTCATGAACTCAATTTTCTCAGCCGGAGTATCAAAGGGAACAACGATAACATTGCAGCCGAGACGATTGAGGCTTCTGATGATGTTCAGCTTGATTCCGCAATCAACAGCAACAACATTGAATTTCGGGTTCGCCGTTCTTGAATACCAACGCTTTTTGCAGCTTACCCTCTGCACCGCATCATGGGCAACGGGGGTGCTTGCAATAATTTCAAGTGCTTTTTCCTTCGGCGTTTCGCTTGAGGTGATGAGAACCCGGCGTGAGCCGAAGTCACGGATGCTTCGTGTCAGCTTCCTTGTGTCAATACCTGATATTCCGGGGATGTTGTTTTCCTCAAGCAGCTCGGACAGCGTTTTTATGTAGCGGAAATTGGACGGTCTGTCGTTATAGTCATAGACAACAAGACCGCCGATTGAGGGATTTTTGCACTCAAAATCGTCGTCGCATATTCCGTAATTTCCGATTAACGGATAGGTCATCACAACAAGCTGATCGGTATACGACGGGTCGGAAACAATTTCCTGATAGCCGACGGGCGAGGTGTTGAAAACAATCTCGCACACTCTGTCGGTGTCTGCTCCGAAGCCGTAGCCGTAATACTCACTGCCGTCCTCAAGGACAATTTTTTTGTTTCTGGTCTTCATAAAGAGCACTCCGGTAAAATAATTTTTATTCGCAAAGCTGTTATCAGGGTGGATTATGCGGTAAGGCGCAGAACATTGCGCAAAACCGGTTATTCAACGGATACCAGAGTTGCCGCCATGACAGCCTTGATTGTGTGCATCCGGTTTTCCGCTTCCTCAAACACTACCGACTGTGCGCTTTCAAAGACCTCGTCGGTAACCTCCATTGCCTCAAGACCGAACTTTTCGCCCATCTCTTTTCCGACTGCCGTTTTGTGGTCATGGTAGGCAGGCAGGCAATGCATAAAGATTGCCGTCGGCTTTGCTTTCTTCATAAGCCCGGCGTTGACCTGATAGGGTGAAAGCTCCCTGATCCGTTCAGCCCAGACGCTTTCCGGCTCGCCCATTGAAACCCAGACATCGGTATAAACAACATCTGCACCCGCAAGAGCCTCATCCGTGCTTTGCGTGAAATTGAGCGTTGCGCCCGTTTCCTTTGCAACGGCCTCGCACACATCACGCAAAGACTTTTCCGGAAAATACTTTTCCGGTGCGCAAACGGTGAAGTTCATTCCCATTTTTGCGCAGCCTGCCATGAGCGAATTGCCCATGTTGAATCTTGCGTCTCCCATATAGACAAAATTGATTCCCTTGAGATGGCCGTAATGCTCAAAAATTGTCAGAAAATCGGCGAGTATCTGCGTGGGGTGGGATTCATCCGTCAAACCGTTCCAAACGGGCACAAGGGCATATTTTGCGAGCTCCTCGACCCTTTCCTGTCCAAAGCCACGGTATTCAATGCCGTCGAACATTCCCGAAAGCACCCTTGCCGTGTCCGCAATGCTTTCCTTTTTTCCGATCTGCGAGCCTGAGGGATCAAGATAGGTGCAGCCCATTCCGAGGTCATGGGCGGCGACTTCAAAGCTGCAGCGTGTTCTTGTGCTTGTTTTTTCAAAAATCAGGGCAACATTTTTTCCCTCGCAAATTCTGTGAGGTATGCCCTGCTTCTTCTTCTTTTTCAAATCTGCCGCAAGGGAGAGCAAAAACTCAAGCTCCTCCGGTGAAAAATCAAGAATTTTCAAAAAATCTTTGCCTTTAAGGTTCATGTCATTTTTCTCCTTTTGTTTTTCTTTTTCCGTTTTCAACGGTACAAAACGATATTTTCCGCGCGCGCACGCGCGCATATATACTTGATATATCAGTATTTAATTATTTAATATTTAATTATTTAGTATTTAATTGTGGCGGGTTTTCAGTATACTGATTTTCAGTCTTCTGATTTTCAGTTAACTGAAAAACGGACCGTCAGTTTCAAAAAATCCGGTTCGTTATGTTGAAAACCCGGGAGTTATCAACATCTTTCAACACCGTTTTCAACATTCCCGATCGGCCGCCATAAACCTTTGGTACATAGTCCAAAACAGGGGCAACAACTGCTTTGCGCCCCTGAAAAAAGTTTAAAGAACTTTTGAAAGGAAGGTTTTCAGGCGCTCGCATTTCGGATTTTCAAAAATCTCCTGCGGCGTTCCCTCTTCCATAATAACACCGTCGTCCATAAAAAGCACCCTGTTTGCAACTTCTTTTGCAAAACCCATTTCATGGGTGACAACAACCATTGTCATTCCCTCTTTTGCAAGTTCCTTCATAACATCAAGAACCTCGCCGACCATTTCCGGGTCAAGGGCGCTCGTCGGCTCATCAAAAAGCATCACATCCGGATTCATGCAAAGAGCACGGACGATTGCAACCCTCTGCTTTTGTCCGCCGGAAAGCTCCGCCGGATATGCCGAAGCCCTGTCCGCAAGTCCGACACGCTCAAGAAGCTCCATTCCCTTTTTTTCCGCCTGCGCCTTTGTTGCCTTTTTGAGCATGACGGGCGCCATTGTCAGGTTATCAATGACCGTCATGTGGGGAAACAGATGAAACTGCTGAAAAACCATTCCCATCTTCTGGCGGTGGAGATTGAGGTCAACGCCCTTTGCCGTGAGGTCATCACCCTCAAAAACAATCTGTCCGCCCGTTGGAATCTCAAGCATATTCAGACAGCGCAAAAAGGTTGACTTTCCGGAGCCGGACGGGCCGATGATGCAGGCAACATCGCCTTTGTTGATGGTTTCGTTGATGCCCTTGAGCACCTCGAGGTCATCAAAGTTTTTTCTTAGATTTTTTACTTCTATCACTCTTGGAAAGCCTCCTTTCCAGCTTACTCAGAAGTCCGGTGAGCAAAACAACAAGAATCAGATATACAAGCGCAACCGCAATGAGCGGATTGAATGCGTCAAAGGTGTTGTTTCTTATCAGGTTTCCGGCTCTTGTGAGATCCTTGACGGCAACATAGCCGGCAACTGAGGTCTCCTTCAAAAGGGCGATGAATTCATTGCCGATTGCCGGAAGAATGTTTCTGACCGCCTGCGGAAAAATGATTTTCCGCATGGTCTGCAGTTTTGAAAGTCCGAGACTGCGTCCGGCCTCAAGCTGGCCGACATCGACGGCGTTGATGCCGCTGCGTATCAGCTCTGCCATATACGCAGCGGAGTTCAGACCGAAGGTTACGATTCCGACAACAACGCCTTCAGAGGATTTAAGTATAAGATAGTAGAAAATCAAAAGAAGAACAACAACCGGTATTCCACGGATGGTTGTGACATAGATGTCGCAAAGCTTTCCGAGAATTTTCAGCACCTTGCGGTCTTCGGAAAAATACTTGATTGTTGCAATAACCGTTCCGAGCGCAACGCCTATTATCAGTGCGCCGAGCGTGATGATAAGGGTGTTTGAAAGGCCTTCAAGCATCCACTTATAACGCTCCTGAACGATAAATGTTTCATGAAGCTGTTCGCCCCATGTGTTAAAAAACTCAATAATCCTTGCCATGGGACTCCTCTTGTTTATGCTTCGGGAGCAACATACTGAATATTATACTTTTCAAAAATCTTTTCAATTGTTCCGTCCTCGAGCCATTCCTCGATATAGGAGTTAATTTCGTTAACAAGAGAAGTGCTGCCCTTTTTGAACGCAAAGCTGTAAGGCTCGGTGGTCATGGGTTCGTCAAGAACAACTGTTTTTCCGTTTGTTGTTTCGGACATCTGGATACCCGTTTCGTTGTCGATTACCCATGCGTCAACCTTACCGCTCGTAAGAGCCGAAAGGGCGTCATTGTTAGCCTGGAAAGCGGAAACATCATAGCCGTTCTGCATGCAGTATTCTTCAGCGGTTGTTCCGGTCTGAACAGAAACCTTTTTGCCTTCAAGGTCTGCCTTGGTCTTTATCGGGCTGTCCTTGAGAACAACAATTGCCTGAGCCGCAGCGAAATATGCAACTGTAAAGTCGGAGTTCTTCTTACGGCTTTCGGTAACGGTGATTCCGGAAACGCCGACATCAAACTTTCCGCTCTGGATTCCGGGAAGAACGGATTCAAAGTCCATCTGATTGATTTCAAGCTCAACGCCGAGCTTTTCGGCAATCATTTCAAGCAGGTCAATTTCAATTCCGACAACCTTGTCGCCCTCAAGCGATTCAAACGGCGGGAAATCGGGGCTTGTTGCAATGGAAAGCTTTCCGCTCTTTTTAACATCCTCAAGACTTGTATCCGAGGCGGCGTCGGTGTTTTCGGCTGATGTGCTTTCAGCGGGGGCAGAAGTTCCGTTGTCCTTGCCTGAACCGCAGGCGGCAAAGCAAACACACATTGCGCAGGCAAGCAGAAGGGCAATCACTTTTTTCATCGTTTTCATAATACATTCCTCATTTCTTTTTTTCTCAGGGTTTCAGCAGTGTATCGTGCAAAAACCTTGAATAATATGGATGTATTATACATCTATTTGAATTTTTATGCAAGTTTTTTACAAAAATATTCTAATTTTATGCACACAAAAAGTTGTCAATATGTATCCCTTATTTTGTGCAAAAGCAACAGAAGAACTACCAATCATTCTCACGCAACAAAAAAAGCGCCCCGAAGGGCGCGTAAATATTATATGTTCAGCTTTTCTGCGCTTTCAATTTCAAAAAGAACTCTTTCCGGGGCAGGTCCGCCCTTGACATTTCTGCCCTTTACACAGTTGTCAAGATCAATCGCCTCAAAAACATCGCTTTTGAAAATGTCACAAACACGCCTGTATTCCTCAAGGGGGAGGGTTTCAAGCGTATATCCGTTTTCAATGCAGAACGCAACAATCTCTCCGACAGCCTTGTAAGCGTCACGGAACGGAAGTCCGTTTTTAACAAGGTAGTCTGCGCAGTCGGTGGCATTGATGAAGCCCTTTGCGGCGGCTGCTCGCATATTCTCTTTCAAAACCTTTGCGGTGTCAAGCATGGCGGCAAAGGTATCAACACATATAAGAACGGTATCAACGGCATCAAAAACCGCCTGCTTGTCCTCCTGCATATCCTTGTTGTATGCAAGCGGAAGACCTTTCATCACTGTAAGCAGGGTCATCAGCGAGCCGAAAACACGGCCAGACTTTCCGCGGACAAGCTCTGCAATGTCCGGATTCTTTTTCTGCGGCATTATGCTGCTTCCTGTTGAAAAAGCATCGTCAAGCTCAATGAACTTGAACTCCCAAGAACACCACATTACAACCTCCTCCGCAAAACGGGAAAGGTGAACCATCACAAGCGAAAGGCAGGAAAGAAGCTCAACAACATAATCACGGTCGGACACGCCGTCAAGACTGTTTGCGCAAACTCCGGAAAGTCCGAGCAACTGAGCGGCATACTCCCTGTCAAGCGGATAGGTTGTTCCGGCAAGAGCGCCGCAGCCGAGCGGAGAAACAGCCGTTCTCCTTTTGCAATCGGCAAGGCGTTCCCTGTCACGCAGGAGCATTGCGGTGTATGCCATGAGGTGATGACCGAAAGTTACGGGCTGAGCACGCTGAAGATGGGTGTAACCCGGCATTACCGCATCATAGTTTTCCTTTGCTTTTTTGAGAATTACATCAATGAACTCCTTGAGTGCAAGGTCAATTTTTTCAATTTCATCAAGAAGATAAAGCCGCAGATCAAGCGCAACCTGATCATTACGGCTGCGTGCGGTATGGAGGCGTTTTCCGGTGCTGCCGAGCCTTTTTGTCAGCTCGCCCTCAACAAAGGTATGAATATCCTCGGCGTTCATGTCAATTTCAAGCTTTCCGCTTTCAAGGTCGTCAGCGATATCCTTGAGCGAGGCAACGATCTTTTCGCTTTCGCTTTTATCAATAATGTTCTGCTTGCCGAGCATTGTTGCATGGGCAACAGAGCCTTTGATATCCTGAGCAGCCATCCGGCAATCAAAGGAGATTGAGGAATTGAAATCGTTTGTTTTTTTGTCGAGCTGTTTTTTGAATCTACCTGTCCAAAGCGGCATTGTTCTTTCCTCCGTTTCATGGTTACTGAACAATTATACACGGAATATGCAAAAAGTCAAGGCAGGGTTGAATGAATATGCACGCCCGGCCTGCGCAAAAAATAAACCCGAAACAGCTCTTCAAGCAAAGTCTGTTTCGGGTTTGCGTATACTTATGAAAAATCAAGTAATAGGTTCCTTAAAAAGACAGCTGTCCGGCTTATGCAGAATAGTCCGTAAGCGCTCTGAAAACATAGCCCTCAGCTCTTGCCTTGTCAATAATCTCGCCGAGTGCGGCGGCATTGTCCTTTGAAACCGAATGGAGGAGAATGACCGCGCCGGGGTGCAGCCGTTCGCAGACGGTTTTAACAGCATAGTCCTTGCCTTTGATCTGCTTGACATTCCAATCGTTATAGGCAACGGACCAGAAAACGCTGACATAACCGAGGGAGGAAACAAGGTCAAGTGCGTTTTCGTTATACTCCCCGGCAGGGAAGCGGAAAAACTTTGCGCAATAGCCGAAGTTTTCACGCAGATAGTTCTCCGTCTGCTCAATTTCATCCTTCATTTTTGTTCGGTTTATTGAAGAAAAGTTCGGGTGTGTTGTTGAATGATTTCCGACAATGTGCCCCTCTTTGATCATCCTGACAATCAGCTCCGGCTGTTTTTTGATGTGGTCAAGTGTGCAAAAAAATGCCGCCGGAACTCCCTTTTCCCTGAGGATGTCCAGCACTCTTGCGGTCAGGTTTTCATATTCCCATCCGCAGTCAAATGTGAGGTAAAGAACCTTTTCCTGCGACTTTGTGTCAAGAGTCAGCGCACCGAATTTTTCAAACACCTTCTGAAAATCAACAACCGTGTGGTGAGCCTTTCCGCCAAAGGCAGGCCCATGAGAATGACCGATTCTTTTGACCGAAAGACCCTTTGTGTTCTCCGGATCCGAAACGGTATAGGAAACTCTTTCAAGCGGCGCAAAACCGGTCTTTGTGTCTGCGCCGGCGGCGCCGGTGAGAACAAGCGGCGCTCCGGTCTTTGGCCCTTGTCCGCTTTCATCGCTCACGCTGACTTCGGTCGGTTTGTTCATCGGCTCGGTGCGTTCAATTCTTGTGCTCTGGGTTTCGGATTGCCTGCGTTCCTTTCCGGTTTCTGAAAACTGCGTAATGCCGTCCTCGTTCACACAGCCTGAAAAGGAAAGCGCAGTGCAGAGAACCAGTATCAGACAGAGAAGCTTTTTCATATTCATTTCCTTTCATAAGCGAATAATGGTTTTTGCTTATGTAGCCGTCGTTTTTACGGCGGCACAGAAATCACTTGAACATATCCTGCATATCGTCAAACATATTTTCCATAAGCTTGAGAGCCTTTGCGGCTTTCTTTTTATACATCTTCTTGGCAGAGGGATTGCCCATTGCGCCGGTCATGAGACCCGCCGCACCGCCGACTGCCATTCCGATACCGATACCTGTTATTACACTTTTCATTTTCATGTCTGTCAACTCCTTTGATTACGGCGGTTCAAAGCCGCCTGATGAATATATTTTCCGCACTGAAGACCAAAAAATCACAGGAAATTTTTTCTCTTCTCTTTTTTCTCTTGAACGGAACCGATTTATGTTATATAATGGAAGACAATACCGACCGAAAAGATGTGAAAAAATGGCAGGACTTAACATTGTTCTTGTTGAACCGCAAATTCCGCAAAACACCGGAAACATTGCGCGAACCTGCGCTGCAACGGGCGCAAGACTTCACCTTGTTGAACCCATGGGCTTTCATGTTGACGACAAAAAGCTGAAGCGTGCCGGACTTGATTACTGGCATCTTTTGGACATCACATACTATGAGGACCTTGAAGATTTTTTTGAAAAAAACAACGGCGGAAGCTTTTTTTATTTCACAACAAAGGGGCGCCATGTTCATTCCGACATGATCTATCCCGATAACTGCTACCTTGTCTTCGGTCGGGAGGACGCCGGGCTTCCGGAAGAACTGCTCAAGGAAAACGAAAAAAGCTGCGTCAGACTTCCGATGCGTGAAGAAGCACGCAGTCTCAACCTTTCCAACACAGTTGCCGTCGGTGTTTTTGAGGTACTCAGACAGTGGGGCTATCCCGAGCTCAAAAACCAAGGACAGCTCACAAGATACACATGGTAGTATCAAAAGTGAAAAATTTCACCATCGTTGAAAACTGAAGGAGGAACACAAAATGAGTAAAAAGCCAAAAGACCCGAACAAAAGAAAAAAACGCATAAGGATTCTTCTCATAATCCTCGGTATTCTTGTTGCCTTTGTCATAACGGCATTCACTGCCACCAATATCGGAAACAGAGCCAACACAAAAAAAGCGCAGTCCTTTGAGCAGGTCAAAAAGGATGACACCCCCGTTTTGCAAGCGGATGAGGACGGAAACTGGACTTTTACTTGCGACAGAGACTTCAAAATTCTTCATCTCACCGACATCCACATCGGCGCCGGCTTTATGAGCCTCAAAAAGGATGCGATGGCACTCAACGCCGTTGCCGCAATGGTTTCGGCGGAAAAACCCGACCTTGTTGTTATCACGGGAGACATAGCGTACCCCGTTCCGTTCCAGGCAGGAACCTTCAACAACAAAGCCGCCGCAAAGCTTTTTGCCGCACTCATGGAGCAACTCGGTGTATACTGGACAGTTGCCTTCGGCAACCACGATTCGGAAGTATACAGCTACTATTCACGGGAGGAAATTGCTGATTTTTATGAAAACAGCGGCTTTGAACACTGCATTTTCAAAAGCGGACCGGAGGATGTTGACGGCTATTGCAACCAGCTCATCAACATCAAAAACTCCAAGGGCGAAATCACACAGTCACTTTATATTTTTGACAGCCACTCCTACACAGACGGCGACCACCTCGGCATACTGTGGAAATATGACAACATTCACGAAAACCAGATTGAATGGTACAAAAAAAATGTCCTTGCCGTTAATGCAAAGAATGACGAGTTTTATAAGAAAGAGGGAATCAAAAAGAAATCCGATGTAAAATCACTCGCTTTCTTCCATATTCCGCTTGTTGAACAGCGTGACGCATGGTATGAATACGCAAACAACGGCTACAAGGATACTGAAAATGTTCAGCTCATTTACGGCGTTGCAGGTGCATCGGGCAAGGTTGTTTACTGCGGAGTGTACGATAACAATCTTTTTGAAACGATGCAGGAGCTTGGCTCAACAAAGGGCGTTTTTGTCGGTCATGACCACAAGAACAACTTCTCGTTGCTTTATAAGGGCATCAGGCTGACTTACGGTATGAGCATTGACTACATTGCTTTTCCGGGAATGAGCAAAATCGGCGCCCAGCGTGGTTGCACCGTCATCGAGGTTTCCCCGGACGGAACCTTTGACTGCCATGCGGAAAACTATTATCAGGACAAATATGTTTCGCTTTATGAAAAAGAAGAGGTTGAAATGCAAGAGGTGACCTATGCAGAAACAAAATATGAACAGCGAACATCTTGAAAAAAGGTATAAAACCGACATTAAATCAGCTCAGGGCGTTGTTGCAATGACAACCATGCTCACTGTTATTTACATTATCCGACGGCTGTTCACAGGGAGGTTTGATTTTTACTTCTGCACAGCCGTTACGGAGTTTTTGCTGAAAGCGGCGCAGTTTTCTCCTGAATACCGGGGCGCCTTGCCGAATGCTGCGGCAATTGCCGGAATTGTTTTTTATATCGGCTTGTTCATTGCTGCGGTTATCCTTTCGCAAAAAAAAGTGAAGCTGCTCTGGTTTTCGCTTGCGCTTTATACTTTTGATACAGTCTTCCTTCTGGCGGTTGACCTTTCCGGATATTTCGGAAGCTTTGCTCCGGAATATCTCATTGATATCATTTTCCATCTGTTTATTCTCGTTTTCCTCGTCGTCGGTATTCATTCAGACAAAAAACTGGAAAAACTGAAAAACTGAAAGATAAAAAAATTATTACAGCTATAATTCACAGATTGCAGTTTGTGGATTATAGCTTTTTCTTTGTTCTGCATGTTGCTTATTCTTTTCTGTTATCGTCTGATGATTTTTAAGCATCAGTATAATGCTTAAAAAGTGAAGAGAATGACCCCATTAATATTTTGACATGAATTATCAAAGCGAAAGGCTGCGACTTTTTCCGATGCACGAGAAAATTTTATCGAACAAATGTTCGATAAAATTATTGACACCTCCCCGCTCTGTCTGTAAAATATAAATTGTGAAGCCGCAATTCACATTTTTCAGGAGGAAATAATGACAGACATTAAAATCAAAGTTTCCGGAAAGGTTGCGCTTTGCCGAAAGAGATATCTTGTTTCGTCAAATGCCGATTACACGGTGACCTTTGAGTTCGACTCGGATTGGGACACTCACCCTGTAAAAACCGCCCGTTTCATTTTTGACGAAAAGTATACTGATGTTTCTTTCATCGGAAACACGGTTGCCGTTCCGAAGGTCATCGCCTGCAAATCGCTCGGCATCGGTGTTTTTTCCGACTCGGTTGCGTCAACGGTTGCCGATGTCGGCTGTGTAATTTCGGCAAAGGACTTTGACGGCGAGGCCGCCGGAGAGCTGACCGATGAGCAATACACAAGTCTGCTTGAGCTCATCAACTCTCTTGATCTGCGTCAGATTGAAAGCGTCAGCCGTATTGACGGCAACATCAAAATCATTTTCACGGACGGCACTTCAACCGTTCTCCCCGTTTATGACGGAGTTTCCGTTTCCGGTTGTTCGCTTTCAGAAAACGGCATCCTATCCTTTACCCTTTCGGACTCAACAACAATCACAGCAGGCAATGTCAGGGGCGAAAAAGGAGAAAAGGGCGAAACGGGTGCAACGCCCAACCTCGCCGTTGGCACCGTCACAACGCTTGAGCCCGGCCAGAATGCCTACGCAACCATAACGGGAACAGCAGAAGAACCTGTTTTGAATCTTGCCGTTCCGCAGGGTATCAGCGGCAATGCGCACTTCAAAAAAGTTTTTTCCGGAACGCTGAGCGAAGAAACCAAGTCGTTCAGATTCGCAACCTTTGCAGACGGAACACCTCTGCGGTTTACCGAGCTTTTTATCAGAGGCGCAGCCGAAACACAGCTTTCGGGCATTCAGAGCCTCAATGTCTATTACGGCTGGGAGGGGGATGGAAAATATAACGCATACAAGGTTATCGGAATGATTCCGAGATTCTGCCAAACAAGCGGGACAGACATTTCAGGAATGGAGTATTCCCTGCGTTCGGAGCTTCTGGGAACAAGAATCAGTAATCAGTATGGCATTGCAACCTCTGGCGGAATTACAAAAACAGAGCTCAAAACAAGCGAGACCGACCTTTTTACCCAACTCGCTTTCTGGAGCGGCGGCGCCGGAAAATTCCAGTCCGGTTCGTGGTTTGAAGTATATGCGAGGTGAAAGGCAATGAGTAGTCCGACAATTGAATATGCCGCCAAAGGCTTCCTTCGTGCAATTATTGAGGCGTTCTGCTTCAATCTGCTCTTGCCGATCTGGTATCTTTTTATTTCTTGCATTAGAAAGGAGAAAACGGCATGAGCAAGGTTTCAACGCTCATTTTTCACGGCGAAAAGCATTGGCTCTCCTCTCCTTTCGGATATCGTGAACCTTTTGACACACCGGGCGGAAAAACATCCCCCTTTCATTCCGGCGTTGACTACTCAACCAACGGCAGAAAGCTTGCGCAGTATGCCGTTGACAACGGAACGGTTCTTTCCTGCGGAAGAGATACGGCATACGGCGGTGCAAAGTATGTCTGGGTTGGATATCCGACGCTCGGCGTCAGAATGCTTCATTATCACCTCGACCGTATAAAAGTCAAAAAGGGGCAGACAGTGGACAAAAACACTCTCCTCGGTTACACCGGAAAAACGGGAAAAGCAACGGGAATTCATCTTCATCTCGGGCTAAAAAGGCTCTGCGACAGCGAATGGCTTGACCCGGAAAAATGGAGCAAAGAATGCTTTAATCTTCAAGAGGAGATAAAATACCTCCCCGGAAACTACAGAGTTTCAAAAGCCGATGTTCTGAATGTGCGCAAAGGACCGTCAACCTCCTTTGAACGCATAAGCTTTCAAAATCTTTCAGCTGATGCGCAAAGGAAGATTCTCCGCATTTCCGGAATAACTGCAAACGGCTATGTTAAAGGTCTGAACTTCACTGTGTATGAGGTCAGAGGAAACTGGGGCAGAACACCCTCCGGTTGGGTCTGCCTTGAATACTGCGAAAGGATGTGAAGCATGACAGAAATTATCGTTGCCATGATTACGGGAGTTCTCTCTCTGCTCGGTGTTGTCATTACGAATTACCGTGCAGCAAAAAGCACTCAGGCAAAAATTGAAACCGGACAGGCAGTTACCGACTGCAAACTCGAAGAGCTTGCAAGAGAAGTCAGAGAACACAACAATTTTGCAAGGCGTATGCCCGTTGTTGAAGAACAGATTAAAACCCTGAATCACAGAATAATCAGCCTTGAAAAAAGGTTCAATGAGCGATAGGAGGATAAAAAATGAAATATGACATCACAACCCTGCTTGAAATTGCAATAACAGTCATTTCGGCAATTCTGACGGGCTTTCTGATTCCGTTTGTCCGTTCACGCCTTTCCGCCGAGAAAAATGAAAAGCTTGCTTTTTGGATTAAAACTGCAGTCAATGCCGCCGAGCAGATTTTCAAGAACAACGAAAAAGCGGGAATAAAGAAAAAGGACTGGGTTGTTCAGTTCCTGCTTTCAAAGGGTATTGTTTTTGATGTTGACGAAGTTACCGCACTCATCGAAAGCGAGGTATATAAGCTGAGCGAAAGCGCTTGAGCATAAACAAAACGGGGCTGTTGTCATCAGTGCGACAGTCCCTATTAAGGAACCTCTGAATAAATCACAGCATAGGCTTTGATGCACAGCTTACTTGCATATTTTCCGCCATATTGCACAAAAGCCGCTTGAAATCCGGCAGGATTCCTGCGTGGCTTTTGCACAATCTGACGAAAAATCTGACTGCGTAATCTGCACATCAGATTTAATCAGAGCTTCCTTAAATATCCAAATAAATTTTCAGGAAGGGTCTTCTCAAAATCGGTCAACGACCTTATAATGGTATTGACCGAATCGGTTAACGGAGGTTGCGGTATGAATGAAAGGTTCTTTTCTTTGCCCACAGAAAAGCAGCAGGCAATAATAAACGCCGGCTATCGGGTCTTTTCACAGAATTCTTATAAAAACAGCCCTATGAGCGAAATAGCAGATGCGGCGGGCATCAGCAAATCCCTTCTCTTTCATTATTTTCACAACAAAAAAGAGCTGTATATGTTTCTTTGGAACAAATGTGCCGAGATAACCATAGAATATCTGACAAAGTACAACTGTTACAAACAAAAAAATCTCTTTGAGAGTATGGAACGAGGTATGAAGGCAAAAATGGAGATTATTCGCCTCTACCCCGACATGGCGAACTTCACTATCAAGGCTTTTTATGAAAAGGACGCAGATATTTCCGCCGCTGTTCAGGAAAGCTACCACAAATACTTTAATCTTAAAGCGGACAAGACACTTCTGAACATGAATCCGGAACAGTTTATTCCCGGACTGGATATTCCTATGATGTATCACGACATGTATTGGGCGT
>JAEDHZ010000097.1 GCA_016292705.1 Clostridiaceae bacterium | reverse complement strand
CACCGTATGCTCCCAGACATCAAAGCAGTGGTGTTCATTGTGCTGCTCAAAGCCCTGCATAGGCCCGAGGCAGGGAAGAATCTCGGCAAAAATTTCAGGAAAACGCAAAAGCACATCTGCTGCGCCTTCCGAACACAAAAGCAGAGAAAGCTCACTTGAAATCCGTTCGGGCGAAAGATTATGAAGAAGCTTTTTGCAGTTTCTGATTGCTTTTTCTGTTTCTTCTTCAATTGAAAAGGAGAGCACGGCGGAGAAACGCAAAGCCCGCAGAATCCGCAGAGCATCCTCAGAAAAGCGCTTTTCAGCGTTTCCGACACAGCGGATGAGCTTTTTTTCAATGTCGCTTTTTCCGTTGAAAGGGTCAAAAAGCCTGCCTTTTCTGTCCCGGGCAATGGCGTTCATTGTGAAATCACGGCGGGAAAGGTCATCAGAAAGCTTGTCGGAAAAGCTGACGCAGTCCGGATGACGATGGTCGGAATAGGTGCTTTCCGTGCGGAAGGTTGTGATTTCAACCGGGGTGCTTTCAATGAGCACCGTTACTGTTCCGTGCGCAAGCCCCGTCGGGATAACAGTATGCTTTTCAAAAACGCACGCTGTCTGTTCTGCGAGTGCGTTTGTTGCAATGTCAATGTCATGAACCTCACGCCCGAGGAGGCTGTCTCGGACACACCCGCCGACAAGATACGCCGAATAGCCGTTTTTTTCCATTGCCAAAAGCGCCTTTTGTGCAATTTTTTCAAGCTTTTCCAAGCGAATCCACCTCTGCATTTTTGTAACTGATTATTTCCCATGATTATACAATATATATCAATTCTTTTCAAGATTGCAATGAATTTTTACAAGAGTGGGTTGAAACCGCTTTTGTTTTATGTTATCATAAACCGAGTAACTTTCCGTTGGAAATAACGGCTTGGTTACCAGAATGTGAGCTTTTCCGGCTCGGATTTGAGGGATGTTTATGAGCAAAACGGAGCGCCTTTTCAGAAATTCGGTTTTCGGCGGATTTAATAAGGACGATGTCATTGACTATATTGAAAGCATGAAGAATGAGTTTTTTGAATATCGTTCTCAGGTTGAGCAGACCGTTAAGGAGCTGAACAAAAGAATCGCCACCCTTGAGGGTGAGTTGAAATCTGCAAAGCAAAAGGTTGCTGAGGCTGACAGGAGAGCGGCTGACGCCGTTGAATCCTCGGCTGCCGCCGCTGTTGCGGCGCAAAAGGCGGCCAGGGAGGAGCTTGCTTTGCAAAAGGCAGCTCTTGAGGAAAAGGGCAGGGCTGTCGGCCCCGTTGATGAAATCAGCCTTGCAACAGACCGTCTGCGCCGTGTTGCCGATGAAATCTGCGATAATCTTTCGAGCTTTATTGAAAAGATTTCCGAAAGCAGTATTGCCGTAACAATTGCTCAGCCGGAGGAAAGGGGCGTTGTTGCCGCCGTTGAGGAGGCTGCGCCGGCAAGGGAGGCTGCAAGGGCGATTTCTGCCGATACGGAAAGCATTTTGTCTTTTATTGACGGAATACTCGCATCAAGCGAAAATCGGAAAAAGGAAGAGGAGAAGGAAGAAAGGGGGCAGTCAATGCTTGACGGTCTGCTCCCGAACGGACTTTTCAAGTAATCAGCGGTTATCATGAACCCGTTCGGCGTTCTGCGATGGCCGCTTCAAGGAACACAAAGGTGGGTGCTGATAATGAAAAGGATAAAAAAGATTATTGCGGCGCTTCTTTGCGTCGTGACTGTGGCAGTCATTTCTTCTGCATTTTCGGTTTTTGCGGCTGATGAGTTTGAACAGTCGCTTTCAGCTTTTCCAAAAAGCTACCATGCCGCATTGCGTGAGCTTCACGAAAAACATCCGAGCTGGTCTTTCAACGCTTTCCAGACCGGTCTTGATTGGAATACTGCTGTCAAAGCTGAGCAATCCGGAGGACGGAGTCTTTTTCCGAATGCCTATTCCTCCGTTTTCAAAAGCGTTGAAAAAGGTGATTACGACTATTCATCAGGCTCATATATTCAAAAGGACGCCGGTTTTGTCACTGCGAACAGGCTTGCCGTTGCCTACTATATGGATCCGCGCAACTTCCTCAATGAATACGGAATTTTTCAGTTTGAAGACCTTTCCTATGATGAAAGTTTTGACGAAGCTGCCGTTGAATTTGTTCTTCGCGGAACCTTCATGTATAAAACAAAGATTTCCTATTATGACACCAAAGGAAAGCTTATTGAAACAAACGAAAAGTATTCAACCGTAATTTGCGAAGCGGGCAAAAAAGCCAACATCAATCCCTGCTATCTCGCCTCAAAAATCCGAGGTGAAATCGGCAACGGAACATCCGCAACAAGCGGAAAAAATGCAACCTATCCGGGAATTTATAATTTCTATAACATCGGAGCAACGGACGGAGCCGGAGCGATTGAAAGGGGACTCGCCTGGGCAAAGAGCGGGTCAACCTATTCCCGTCCGTGGACTTCACCGAAAAAGTCCATCATCGGCGGAGCGGAATTCGTTGCTGAATCTTATATTGCCAAGGGTCAGTTCACGACCTATCTTCAAAAATTCAATGTCAACCCGGCAAGTGCATACGGAGTGTATAATCACCAGTATATGACAAATGTCTGCGCCGGAGCCGTTCAGGCGTATTTCTCCTATGACTCATATTATTCCGCAAAGCTCCTTGAAAACAAGTTTACCTTTTCAATTCCCGTTTTCAAAAACATGGATGACCAGAGCGGAACAAACGGAAAGGTAACGCTGACAGGTTCGGATAACCTTTCAGGCTATGTCAATGTTAAAGGCGGAATCAATGTCCGCCAGGGGCCGTCAACCAACAATCCAAAGGTGCTGACCACATATCTTCCGCAGAACACAAAGGTTACCGTTCTTGATACTGTTGAAACCGATTCGGACTACTATGCAAATGTTCTGAGCTATCCGTTCTGGTACAAGATAAAATTTACTTTTGAGTCAAAGTCATACACAGGCTATGTTCCGAAAAGCTTTATCACAATCACCTCTGCTGTTTCGGTGCGCCCGGGAGCTTATATGCCCGAGTTTTCCTCAAACGACGGGAAAAAGAAGCTGAATCTTGTTTCGTATGACGCACGGGTTGCACAGATTGACGGCGATGTTATCAACTTCCTGCAAAGCGGAACAACGGAAATTGCCGCCTATGACTCAACGGGAAGATTTTCCGTTCTGAGATATACTGTTTTGGATGACGGCTTGCCCTCTGCTGTAACAAACCTCAAACAAACCGGAGCAACGGAAACCTCCGTTACCCTTTCCTGGAGCAAGTCTGCCAATGCAACGGGCTATACTGTATACAGATATGATGCACAAAGCAAAAAGTATGTGAGTGTCAAGACTCTTACGGGAACGAAACTTCAGATTAACAACCTGACTCCCGGTTCAACTTATACCTATGCCGTAAGAGCACGGAAAAAGGTCGGAGACAGTGTTCTTTTTTCGGAATATTCAAAGCTTCTAACGGCGGTAACAGCCCCGTCAGCCCCCTTGAACCTCATGCAGACTGAAACACAATCAGATCGCTACACCCTTACCTGGGACAAGGTGAGCGGAGCAACAAGCTATACCGTGTACCAATATAACGCAATCGATGAAAAATTTGTCCGGTTTGCAACGGTCAATGAAAATCGCCTTGAAATTCTCGGTCTGTTCTCAGCGCAGAGGGATAAGTATAAGGTCTGCGCAAACATCAGCACACCGACGCTGACTGCTTCTGGAGGCTTTTCGGCGGAGCTTGTTGCGGTCTCAATGCCGGAAAAGGTCGGAAAAGTCAAGGTGTCTGCAGTAACGCCTGACGGTTATACGCTTTCATGGCCAAAGATGAACGGCGTTTCAGGCTACACTGTTTTCAGACTTGATGAGGACGGCAAAACATTCAAAAAGCTTGCCACAAATGCCAAAAACGCATACACTGTTTCCGGTCTTGCAACGGGAACAAAGGCTGTGTATACCGTCAAAGCATATATCAGGGAGGGCGGAAAGGACTATTACGGCGAGTCCTCAGCCGAAGTTTCCGCTTCAACGCTCCCGGCCCGTGTGAAAACCGTCAGCCAGAGCAAAACAAAAACCACCGGCTACACACTGAAATGGAACCGTGTCAGGGGTGCAGACGGCTATGTTATCTATAAATATGACAGCGCAAAGAAAAGCTTTGTCTGGCTTCGCAGTACCTCGGCGAACAGTATGGAAATAACCGGTCTCAAAGCCGGAAGGAACGCAAAGTATAAGATCCGTGCTTTCATAAAGCTTGACGGAGTGCTGTTCTTTGCGGATTATTCGCCCACATTTGAGGCGGTAACTTCTCCTGCGGCTGTGAAGAATGTCAAGGTTAAAAAGACCGGCTCGACCTATACAGTGACATGGGACAAGGTCAGGAACGCCGACGGCTATATGATTTACAGGCTTGACGGCAAAACACAAAAACTTGTCCGCCTGAAAACTGTCAACGGTACTTCGGCAAAGCTTCAGTCTGTCAAAGGCAAAAAGCTTGTTGTCCGTGCATATACAAAACGGTCAGTCAGGTTTTTCGGCGCTCAGTCTGCACCGCTTTCTGTGAAGTAATCGGTAATGATAAGTTTTCGCAACTTTTTGCAGAGATGAAAGAATAGATTATATTTTCATGAAAGAGAGATGACCCCAGAAATGAAAAAGGGAAAGTTTTATATCACAACGGCTATCGCATATACTTCGAGAAAGCCGCACATCGGAAACAGCTATGAAATTGTGCTGACCGATGCAATTGCACGCTATAAGCGTCTTTGCGGCTATGATGTTTTCATGCTCACCGGAACCGATGAGCACGGTCAGAAGATTGAGGAATATGCAAAGGCCGCAGGTGTATCGCCCAAGGAATATGTTGACAAGGTTGCAGGAGAAATAAAAGGTATCTGCGACACTCTCAATACCACCTATGACAAGTTCATCAGAACAACTGATGAATACCACGAAAAATGCGTTCAGAAGATTTTTAAAAAGCTCTATGATCAGGACGATATCTATAAGAGCGAATATGAGGGACTTTACTGCACCCCGTGCGAATCGTTCTGGACAGAAGCTCAGCTTGTTGACGGAAAGTGTCCCGATTGCGGCAGAGAAGTGAAAAAGGCAAAGGAGGAGGCCTATTTCCTGCGTCTTTCAAAATACCAGAAGAGACTTGAGGAGTATATTGAACAAAACGAGCACTTCATCTATCCCGAAAGCAGAAAGAAAGAGATGCTCAACAACTTCATCAGACCCGGCCTTCAGGATCTCTGCGTTTCCCGTACCTCATTCAAATGGGGTATCCCCGTAACCTTTGACGACAAGCATGTTGTGTATGTCTGGATTGACGCACTTTCAAACTATATCACTGCTCTCGGCTATGACCCTGACGGCAGCGGTGAGCTTTACGGAAAGTATTGGCCGGCAGATGTTCACATCATCGGAAAGGACATTGTCCGTTTCCACACAATTTATTGGCCGATTATGCTCATGGCTCTCGGCGAGCCGCTTCCCAAGCAGGTTTACGGTCACCCGTGGCTGCTTTTCGGAACGGACAAGATGTCCAAGTCAAAGGGCAATGTGATTTATGCTGATGACCTTGTAAGGCTCCTCGGCGTTGATGCTGTGAGATACTACCTCCTTGCCGAAATGCCGCACGCAAATGACGGCTCAATTTCGTATGAGACCATCATTGAAAGATATAACAGTGACCTTGCAAACACTCTCGGAAACCTTGTCAACAGAACGATTGCAATGACAAACAAGTATTTCGGCGGTGTTGTTCCTGCTCCGACAAAGGAAGATGAGCTTGACAACGAGCTGAAAGCTGCCGCAGCCGCAGCGGTTGCCGGTGTTGATGAAAACATCAACAGCTACCACATGGCAGATGCCGTTGAAGCTGTGATGAACCTTGCAAAGCGCTGCAACAAGTATATTGACGAAACGGCTCCGTGGGCTCTTGCAAAGGATGAGAGTCAGAAAGAAAGACTCGGCACTGTCCTTTATAATCTCCTTGAGGGTATCCGTTATATTGCCGTTCTTGTTTCTCCGTTCATGCCGGATACCTCAAAATCAATTTTTGACCAGATATCCTGCGATATCTCCGATTACGACAGCCTTTCTGATTTTGGCGCACTCAAAGCCGGAACAACCGTAAAAGCTCCGACACCGCTTTTCGCAAGGATTGATGCG
>JAEDHZ010000096.1 GCA_016292705.1 Clostridiaceae bacterium | reverse complement strand
CAACATAGCCGTTACATTCGGCAGTTGCCTGCTGAGCCTTTTTGAAAAGCGGAGCACACTTTGAGGTGATGACCATGACAACAAGCATCATCAGTGCAATGGCAAAGGTAATGGTGAGCGTGATTTTCCAGCTCATGATTATCATGATTGTGATTGTCATGACAGCGGAAATTGTTGAAGAAATAATGCTTGGGAAATCACTGCTGACAAGGTCACTGATTTTTGAAACATCGCTTGTGAAATGGCTCATGATTTCGCCGGTCTTGCGCTTGTCAAAATAGCTGACCGGGAGATGCTGAAGATGATTGAAAAGGTCTCTTCTGAGGTTTGCAACAACACGAAGCGAGGTTGAAAGCAAAATTCTTGTGTAAAGGAAGCTGAATGCTGCCGAGAAGATGTATGCAACACCCATGATGAGAACCCACTTGACAATTTCAGCCATTGCATCCGATCCGGAGATGCTCTTGGTTTTGATTACTTCCTCAAGAGTCTGATATATCGGGCGCATTGCAAGAGTTGAAAGCACACCGATTATTGTTGTCAGAATGACGAGGGCGGCAACAACAAACAGCCAACGCTTCTGCTGCGCAATATAGCCGAGCAGGCGTTTTGCGGCTTTTTTTGTGTTTTTGGGTTTCTTTTTCTTTTTTTCTTCAAGCTCCTTTTTTTCCTCTTCGGTGAGCTCTTTTTCGTCTTTCTCCTTGAGCTTATCTTTAAGTCTGCTCTTTTTTCCTTTTTTCTTTTCGCCCTTTGAAGCGTTTTCGGCTTCCTTTCCGGGAATGTCGTTCGTTTCTTCGGCAGATACGGAAACTGCTGCGGTGTTTTCCTTTTCCGCTTCTTCGGTCTCAAGGCCGACTACGGGAGTTTTTTCACTCATTGCGCAAGCACTCCTTCCTGCTGAGAAACAAAGATCTCATTATAAACTTCATTGGTTTCAACAAGCTCATCATGCGTACCCATTCCGCAGATTCTTCCGTTTTCAAGAACGATGATTCTGTCTGCGTTCATGATGGAGGTTATTCGCTGAGCAATGATGATTTTTGTGGTATCCTTAAACCGTTTACCCTTGAGAGCTTCACGGATTTTTGCATCCGTTGCGGTATCAACGGCACTTGTTGAATCGTCAAGGATGAGGATTTTCGGCTTTCTGAGGATAGCTCTTGCAATGCAGAGACGCTGTCTCTGGCCGCCGGAAACATTGCTTCCTCCCTGACCGACCTCGGTGTCATAGCCCTTTTCCTTTTCCATTATGAAGTCGTGTGCCTGAGCCACCTTTGCGGCTTCAACAACTTCCTCATCGGTTGCGGAAAAATCACCCCAGAGCAGGTTATCCTTGATTGTTCCTGAGAAAAGAACATTCTGCTGCGGAACAATCGAGACCTCCTGCCTCAGGTTCTTGAACTTGTATTCCCTGACATCATGTCCTGAAACAAGCACCTCTCCCTCAGTGGCGTCATAAAGGCGGGGAATGAGCTGAACGAGCGTTGATTTCGCTGAACCGGTTGAACCGATAATTCCTATTGTTTCACCGCTTTCAATTCTGATGTTGATATTTTCAAGAACATTTTTGACTGCTTCTTCCTCATACTTGAACGAAACATTCCTGAACTCAACGCTTCCGTCCTCAACAAGGAGGCTTTCGTCTCCGTTATCATCGTTGGTTACGGGCTCCTGGGCAAAAACTTCACCGACTCTTTCAACGGAAGCTTTTGCGGTTGCGATTGTAACAAATACCATAAGTATTGTCATGAGCGAGGAAAGAACCTGGGAAATGTAGGAAGTAAAGGTGGTTATCTGTCCTACCTCAAGCCCGCCGCTGATATCGGCAAGGGTGTTGGTGATAACGATACGGCTTCCCATGAACAGCGCAGCAACCATGCAGCCGTAGATTACAAGCATGAGAATCGGAGCAATATACAGCACGATCTTCTGTGCACGGATACTTGTCTGAACAAGAGCATCGTTGACCTTTTCAAACTTTTCCTTTTCATAGTCCTCACGGACAAAGGATTTGACAACACGGATTCCGTTGATGTTTGTGCGCAGCGTTGCATTGAAGTCATCCGTAACCTTGAGCAGCTTTCTGAAAAGCGGAACGGCCGCAATACCGAGTATAACAAGCAGAGCAACGATTGCCGGCACACAGAAAATGAAGATCTTTGAAAGATCGCGGCTTATTTCAAGCGAATACTTGAGCGCAAGAACAAGCAGGAAAGGTCCTCTGACAAAGGTCACGATAACATTGCTGAACACGCTCGAAATTCTTGAAGTGTCGCTCGTCATTCTTGTAATGAGCGAAGAGATTTTGAGCTTGTCAATGTTTTCAAAGGAAAAGTCCTGAATCTTGTTGAACAGAGCCGAACGCATATTCGCCGAAAAGCCCATGCTTGCAATTGCCGAGCACCTCGACGCAATATAGCCGACAAGCAGCGTCAGTGCGCAAAGACCGAGCATCTGCAGGAGCTTGTAATTGAGCACATCGTGGGCAAAATCCGGATCCTCCGTTGAATAAAGCATGGTTATTAACTCGCCCATAATTTTTGGAATCTGAAGCTCGATAACAACATCAAGAAAAACCATGATGGGTGTGAGTATCGTAAGAATACGATATCCCTTTAGAAATGACAGGAATCTTTTGAACAAGATATAATTCCTCCTTTATTATTCCGGCGGTCTGAGCCGCCATGCAGCTTGAGCAGAAGCCGCAAAAAATGAACCTAAGCTGATTATGTTCTTCCGGTGATGAATATTCCCGTAAGAGCAAAATATATTAGCAATGAAACAGCGTCAACAACGGTACTCATAACCGGTCCGGTCATGAGAGCCGGGTCAAGCTTCAAAAGCTTTGCAATAATGGGCAATGTGCAGCCCATCATTTTTGCAACCATTACAACGCACAAGAGCGAGAGGCAGACAACAAGGATAACGCTGTTGCTTGCATCTCCTCCGGTAACAGCCCTTATAATCACCATTCTTGCCCAGTTTGCAAGGGCAAGCACCGCTCCGCAGATTACGGAAACACGGATCTCCTTCCACAGAACACGGAAATAATCCTTCATTTTGATTTCGCCGAGGGCAAGACCGCGGATAATCAGAGTTGAAGCCTGCGAGCCGGAGTTACCGCCAGTACCCATGAGCATCGGAATACACGCCGTCAGTCCCGCAATGGCGGCAAGCTGATTTTCAAAACCTTCAATAATCTGACCGGTAAAGGTTGAGGATATCATAAGTATAAGCAGCCACGGCATTCGATTCTTTGCAAGGGTAAGAACATTGGTTTTGAGATATTCGTCCTCAGACGGACGCAAGGATGCCATTTTTTCAAAGTCCTCCGTTGCCTCATCATCAATGATGTCAACGATATCGTCAATCGTGATGATTCCGACAAGGCGGTTTTCCTTGTCAACAACCGGAACACTCAGAAGGTCATACTTTTTTGCAATGGAGGCAACCTCCTCCTGGTCATCAAGAGTGCGGACATAAATCAGCTGTTCGTCGTCCGCCATAATTTCAGTCAGCGGAACATCCTCATCGTTGAGAATAAGGCGGCGCAGCGGTATTGTTCCGACAAGGTGACGCTTGTCGTCAATAACATAGCAGGTGTAGATAGTTTCCTTGTCAACACCCGTCCTGCGGATATTCTTGACAGCCTCACCGACCGTCAGTCTGTCGTGCAGCTCAACCATTTCAATGGTCATTACGCTGCCGGCGGAATTGTCCGGATATTCAAGGAGTCGGTTGATAACTTCTCTTGTTTCCTTGTCGGTATGGGCAAGGATGCGCCTGACAAGCGAGGCAGGAACTTCCTCAAGCAAATCAACGGCATCGTCAACAAAAAGGTCATCCATAAGCCGTTCAATTTCCCTGTCGGTAAAAAGTTCAACAAGCTGTGCCTGGCGGTCAGTGTCAAGATAGGCAAAAACATCCGCGGAGCAGTCCTTGGGAAGAATCCTCAGAACGGTTACCGAGGTCTGCGGTTCATCAATGCTCATGATGAACTGCGCAATATCGGGATATGCCATATCAACAAGCTCTTCTCTGAGTTCCTTATAACGACGGGCTTCAACAAGAGAACGCAGATTTTCAAAAATATACTCTTCGTCCATAAAATGCACCATCTTTCACCGGCGCTGATATGAACGGGAGTCTGCGCCGGAAATCAGTTTTTCAATACATAATCGCCCTTTAGGGTTACCGTCCGTTTCCATGCAGACCCGCCTCCTTCTGAATTATTGCAAAATTGCGTCTTTTGTTATTTTACTATATTTTTTCATACAAAGTCAATACAAATAATAACTAATAATATAAAGATAAAAAAACTATAGATTTTTTTATAAAAATGTGATATTATGTCGTAGTATGGGTTTGTGTGATCATTTTAATTCGATTACAGGCTTATCAATTAATTCTGACGGCGTTTTCTGCCGTTAAAGGAGGATAAAATCAATGCTCAAAAAGATCAGCAAAATTCCTTTTTCGGGAACAAAGGAGCAGGAAGAAAAGCTGAAACAAGTCATTGCGGAATGTGCCGGAGATAACAGCCAGCTGATGCATGTCATGCAGGTTGCTCAGGATATTTACGGCTATCTTCCGTTTGAGGTTCAGCAGATGATCGCTGACGGAATGGGTGTTCCGCTTGAAAAGGTTTACGGCGTTGCAACATTCTACGCTCAGTTTGCGCTTTCACCCAAGGGTGAATACGCAATTTCCGTCTGCCTCGGAACCGCCTGCTATGTTAAGGGCTCGCAGGAAATTCTTGACGAACTTTCCGCTCAGCTCGGAATCGGCGCCGAGGAATGTACCCCCGACGGTCGTTTTTCGCTCACCGCCTGCCGCTGCATAGGCGCTTGCGGCCTTGCTCCCGTTATTACCGTCAATGACGATGTATACGGCAAGATTACCGCTGCCGATGTCAAGGGCATCCTTGAAAAGTATCAGTAATGCGTGAGCTTTCACTTAATGTCCTTGATATTGCCCAGAATTCGATAACAGCGAACGCAAGCCTTGTTACCGTTGAAGCGGTTGAAAGCACCGTTTTGCATACACTGACCTTGCGAATTGCGGACAACGGAAAAGGGATGACGCAAGAGCAGCTTGACGCTGTCCGTGACCCGTTTTTCACAACACGGACAACAAGAAAGGTCGGTCTCGGCATTCCGCTTTTCAAAATGGCTGCGGAGATGACCGGCGGAACGCTGGAAATTGAAAGCGAGGTCGGAAAAGGAACAACAGTCACTGCGGTTTTTAAAACCGACAATGTTGATTTCACCCCGCTGGGCGATATGACAAGCACCATTGTTACTCTTATAACAATGAATACTCACATTGACTTTGTCTATAACTTCATTAAAGATGAGCACGAGTTTTCGCTCGACACAAGAAAACTCAAGGAAATTCTCGGCGATGTTTCTCTTTCGGAACCGAGCATTGCCTTATGGCTGACTGAGTACATCAACGAAAACACAAATGTGTAAAAACTTGCATTTAACGGAGGTGCACAAATATAATGAAAAGTATTGAAGAACTTATGGCCCTCAGAGATGCCGCAAAAGCCAAGATGACCGCAAGAGACGATTCAACAGAAATCACCAGAATCGTTGTCGGCATGGCCACCTGCGGAATTGCTGCCGGCGCAAGACCCGTCATGAACAGCTTTGTTGAGGAGATTGCAAAAAGGAATCTTTCCAATGTTACGGTTGCTCAGACCGGCTGCATCGGTATGTGCCAGTATGAACCCATTGTTGAGGTTCTTGAACCCGGCAAGGAAAAGGTTACTTATGTCAACATGACTGCTGAAAAGGCGGCAAAGGTTGTTGTTGACCATATCGTTAACGGAAATCCCGTGACCGAATACACGGTCGGAGCCGTTGCAAAATAAGGAGGTAACAAAATGTATCGTTCACATGTGCTTGTTTGCGGCGGTACCGGCTGTACTTCCTCAAACTCACCGGCAATCATCGAAGCCCTTGAAAATGAAATCAAGGCAAAGGGACTTGAAGAAGAAGTCAAGGTTATCCGCACCGGTTGCTTCGGTCTTTGCGCTCTCGGTCCCATCATGATAGTATATCCCGAAGGCTGCTTCTACTCGGAAGTCAAGGTTGAGGATGTTCCCGAAATTGTTGAAGAACATCTTCTCAAGGGTCGTATGGTCAAGAGACTTCTTTATGATGAGACAGTCCACGGTCAGGAAGTCAAG